>CAVEDI010000264.1:0-7816 GCA_963614405.1 Oscillospiraceae bacterium
TCGTCCTCGCTGCCGGGAACAAGCGTATGTACCAGCCGATTTACAAATAGCATAGCGGTCGTCCTCACAATCATGTTTAAGGGGATAGTGTAGCTCGCGCGGGGGCGCCGTGCACCGATGCTCAGAAAATGCAGCAATAGTCTGCCGGTGCTAACGAGCGAGCCTTCTCGTCTGCCCGGGCGGTTCATTTTGGGCCACATGGGTATGGGCATGTGCCTGTTTGCTCGACATACTTAATGTCGACAGCCCCTGTGCAAAGGAGGACGTTTCCATGGACGAGATGTTTGCCATTAAATGTCAAAACTGCGGCGGCCCTATGTACTCGCACCAAGCTAAGCGCAGCTTTGAGTGCGCTTATTGCGGTGCGGTCATTCCGTGGCAGGCGGACGCCGGAGAGCCCAAGAGCGCTTTGGGCATTCGCCATACGCCGTTGACGGTAGTGGATGGACTGCTCAAGCTCACGCATGTGTCGCAACTCGAGCGCCCGGAGGACCCGGACTGGTATTTCTTCAATTCGCACTGGCGCAATCAGTCGGTCCTGGAACATCTGCTGTGGGAGGATCGCGGCACGGCGCAGGAGTTCCAAGAGGCCACGCATGTGAGCATTCCTTGCCCCTTCTGCGGAGCGTCCTTTGAGGGCGAGTCAACGCAGCGTGTGTTTGAGTGCCCGTCCTGCGGCAACAAGATCGGCGTTGCCGACCTGCTCAAGCCCGGTACCTTCAGCAAGCGCCTGACCATGGGCGTTGGTGCGGAGTATGTGCCCGAGCAGGGTATTCCCTGCGAAATCTCGTCGCAGCAGGCACGTGCCAACGCGCTGCAGCTGGTGCGCCAGCATGCGGAAGCCTTTGCCGGGCACGACGTGGAAGACGCGATCCAAAACGACATGATGCTCTTCTACTTCCCCATGGCGCTGGCGGACCTGCGCATGATGGCGAGCTTCCCGGGCAAGGGCCTGAGCAAGGAAACCCTGGTGTACTACGAGGTGCTCGACTGGGCATACCCCAGGGCAAACTACCTGGACGTTCGCCTCATGGGCATTTTGGAGCCGTGGGACTTTGCTAAGGTTGGGTCGTTCGATCCCGCCATGCAGGAAGGCGACTTCCGCGTCGTCTCCGTCGATGCGTCTACCAAGGACCAGGTGGTCATTGATAAGTTGGCGCTCGACATTGCCGGCAACGATGCCGAGGCGGTGCTGGGGCTCAATAAAAAGAGCATCCGAACCTGGGCGCGCAAGGCCCGCAAGCATAAGGATGGCCTGGTGATGGTGCCGGTCTACTTTGTCGATCGTCCGGCGACGGATGGCCGCGATGGCGAGCAGGTGCGCATTGCCGTAAACGGCCAGACGGGTCGTGCAGCCGCGGTGGTGTTTAGCGACAAGTGCGAAACGCATATTGTGGCACCGCTCAATCCCAACGTGATGCTGTCGATCGAAAGCACCGTGCACGCCACGCCCATCGAGGTCAAATACGTTAAATCGCCCTTCCTATACCAGATTGTGCGCCGTGGAGGCGGCGAGCAACCGCGCCAGGTTGCAGCCGCCGTCGAGGGTTCCTACCGAGAGGAGAAGCCCAAACGTCGCGGCCTGCTGGGTGCGCTATTTGGGAAGTAGGGGAGCGGTGCCGGTTGGCACCGTAACGTGATGGCCGGGGGTATGGGGCGGCTCTCAGGAGTGCGGGCTGCCGTCTGATTGTTTGAGGGTGCCAGATATAAATAAACGGTGGAACGGCTGCAAAAGAGCCGCCCCACCGGGTAAAATCAAAATGTGCCGCGGAACCCGCTCCTCAGTCGGTTAACTTTGGAAGCGCGGGCAACGCAGGTGCTATCGTCTTAAAGGGTCGGCTGCAACCGGCCCTTTTCTGTGGCAGCCAATGGAGCCACATCAGATGAAGGCCGCGTCTTTGCCTGTCAGGTCATGGATGCCAGCCACGACTAGAATGTCGTTGCCGGCGTCCATGACCGGTATTGTTTCGTAGCAGCCGTCGCAACCGCGAGTGCGCCTGCGACGGCTGCGATGGTTTCGGTCGCAACGTGCTGCTACCCTTGCGTTTCGCCATTAGTCGCTTCGTTGATGGCGCGGTACTCGGCACTCAGCTCGCGCGCCAGCTCTTCCTTGCTTGGAAGATACGGCAGGTATTTGGCGGCAAACACTTGGTCGTTGTCTTCGGGCAGCGTGTACTCGACGATCGAATCGCTTTTGTCCGCGCAGAGCACGATGCCTATGGGCGGATTGTCGCCTTCGTTCATGAGCTCGCGCGTGTAGTAGTTCACATACATTTGCATCTGGCCCAGGTCCTGATGCGTAAGGTCATCGGTCTTAAGGTCGATGAGCACGAAGCAGCGCATCAGATAGTTGTAAAAAACAAGGTCAATATAGAAATGGCGCCCATCAAAGCTGATGCGCTTCTGACGCGCCTCGAAAGCGAAGCCTCGGCCAAGTTCCAACAGAAACCTCTGAAGATGCGTGATGAGCGCTTGCTCTAGATCGCTCTCGCGAAACGCAGCGTCGTCCGAGAAGCCTAAAAATTCCAGCACATATGGGTCGCGGATAATGTCCTCGGGGCGACGAGCCGTCGCGCTCTTTTGGATTTCCTGAGCGGCGGCCTCTTTGTCCTTGCTGGCAAGAAGGCGCTCGCGGAACATGGTATTGATTTGGCGTTCGAGCTGGCGCGTGCTCCAGCGAGAGTCGGCGCATTCGTTCATGTACCAGGTGCGAGCATCAGGGTCGGGAATGCGCATCAACCTGCGGTAATGAGTCCAGCTCAATTCGCTACGCAGTGCGTCGCGAATTGGAAACGCAAGAAAGAACTGACGTATATTGCGAAGGTTTGCGATGCCAAAGCCTCTTCCGAAATCCGCGGTAAGCCTTCTGGAGAGGCCTGCAATCAATGCCTCCCCATATGCTGCGCGCTCCTCTCCGCCCTGTTCATCAACAATACTCTTGCCGATCTCCCAATATGCCTCAACCATCGCAAAGTTAACGGCGGTATAGGCCTTGTCGCGAGCGGCGTTGAGAATCGAGGAGACCTGCTTGTAAAAACCTTCGGGCACGATTGCCGATTCTCCACGGTTTACCAGTTCATCCATCACTGTCGCCCCACTTTCCTCTTGTGGAATGCATCTTAATCGCATTTAGTTTAAAGCCTCGCGCGGACACGAATTGCTTTGCTGTCTGGCACCTTCGCATGGGAGCCTTGCGGTGACTAAAATGTGGCCATAGAGGCAGTTTTAGCGACCCCGCGGGAGTGACGCGTATGGACAACAACACGCTGCTATTCCAGGACAAAGGTTCGGGTAGCTTTAAAGACGTTAAGATCTACCCCAATCGTATCGAGGTGCTCAAGAAGGGCACTTTTGGCGGCAGGCACACCGAGATTGTCTACCTTAAGGACATTACGGGCGTCAATAGAATCAAAGGCCGCGACGTTTTTCTGCGCAACAGGCTGTTGACTGCCTGTGTCTTTAGTCTGAGCAGCCGTGCGAAGGCCCAGGAGTTTGTTAACGCGCTGAACATGGTGATGTAGCCGATAGCGGCGTTCGGGCCAAGGTAAAAATCGGGGGCACAGAACGGTGTCCTGCGCCCCCGATTGAGTCGATGTGCCTAAAAGGCCGGCTTGCCTATTCGCTAGCGCCTTCGCTGTCTTCGCGGTCACTGGCAAGCATTGCTGCACCTGCGACCGTTGTCGCCACGGCGGCAGCGGCGAGCCCGGCGGCGATGCCAGAGCCGTCGCCCGTGTCGGCGAGTTTTCCGGTCGAGCCCTTGCTCTTGTTGCCGCCGTCGTTCTTGTCGGCGCCGTCTGCGTTGGAACCCGTGCCACCGTCGGTGCCGGTGCCGGCGCCGCCTGCACTGTCCGAGGCCGCTACGGTAAAGCTTGCGGCTCCGTCGCTGGCGAGCGTGTAGTTCTGCGCCGCGTTGCCCAAGAGACCGTTCGCGCGCACCCAGTACGTTCCTGCGGCAAATGTTTCGCCCTCGGCCATTGCTGTGCCCGGAGCGCCGTTCGCGTCGTGCACAAACTCGAGCTGGGCCGTGCAGGCATCGGTTTCGAGCTTGCCCTCGAGTGATGCCGCAATCTTGGCGCGCACGTCTTCGCCGGCCTTAAGGCCTTCGAGTCCCTCAAAATGGGGCGTCAGCGCGCGTGGATCGATATCGATGGGCACAGAGCCCTGCAGCCCCGTAACGGTCTCGTTGCCCAGGGCGTCGACATCCACGTATTCAATGGCAAACGCATGGCCCGAAGCTGTCGCGTTGAGCGCGTTGCTGCTGTCGGCAAGGCGGAAATGACCCTCGCCAACGGTCTTGCCATCCTGGAATGAGGCATCGCTCAGCGAGTCGCCGTACGTCATGCGCATGCGGGTCGGGAGATAGTACGGGAGATAGTACGAAGCCGTCTGCTTGTGCTCCGTATCGTAATTGCGCTGATAGATGCTCCGGGCCAGCGCCGCATCAACAAAGTCGGATGCGATGATGCCAATGTGCTTGAGGTAATCTGACTTTGTATCCTCGATGCCGCTGGGATTGATGTACGGGCTCTTATACAGATGCTCGTTGACTACTCGTGCCGAGGTAAAAGGATTGCCTCCGTGCGACAAGCCCGTGCAGCTGGTGTAGTTGATAGACCAGCAACGCTCCAGGACTTTCTCCTTGGCCCCGTTATCGTCCTCGACATCTACCTCGTTGCGCGTGCGTCCGGTCGTTTCCTTCAGCGCATTATCGACCCAGCTGAGCTTGTCGGTTCCCGTGAGTTTGTACTTGTCCTGGGCGTATACCTTGGTGCAATAGGGCTCTTTGTCGCCTGTTTCCCCCGCGGCTTCAAAGCCCCGCGCGTCTTGGACGAGACACATAGTGGCGCTGTCGGAGTGAGCCTTGATCTTGTCATCCCATTCGGTAAGGTCGAGGCCCCACGTGTGGCCGCTTACACTGTTGCCGGCGAGTCCAAATCGACGTAGCAGGACAATCTTTCCGCGCACCTCGCTCAGTGTGGGAACGCGGCTCGACGTATAGAACAGTTTGGGGTTGTCGTCCAAAACCTTGGCGAAAGCCGTCGTAACACTTTCGTCGGTAGCCTCGTCGTTGCCTCGTGATACAAGCATGATGAGCGCTTCTGTCGGGTTTTCGTTCAAAAACGTTTTGAAGTAGCCTATGACATCGGAAAGATGCAAAAAGTACGCGTCTTTTTTGAGCAGGTAGTACATTCCATGGTCGATGCCAGGGTTGTCGCCCTTTCCGAGCCGGATATCAAAATAGCGAATGCCTTCGAGCAACTGCGTGGGAATGTAATCCTGCTGGCATTTTACTTGCGAGGATTGGGGCTCAGTGTCGTTGTCCACGCTGCAGGTGCCCGAATCGTGCGTGCCCGGGATGCTCAGCTCGTCGAGGAACTTGTTGTCCTCGACGTATTTCATCCAACATGGTCCGTCGACGTAGCTGCTGTACGTAATCCAGTCGAGGCTGCTAACCGTGGCATCGTTCTTTTTCATGTCGTAACCGATAAGTTCGAGCTCCCACGGAATGCTCTTACTCTTACTCTTATGACAGATCTTATTGTTGTCCTGGTCTTCGCCGTTCGATTCTATTGCCAGGTACTTAATGTCTTTTTTCTCGGTTTCTTTCTCGACCGTGCGGTCTCGGATGATATAGGTTCCGTTTGATTGACGCTCGAACGCAAAAGAGCGGCTGGGCTTGCCGTCATGCTCGCCACTCCATACGTGGATGACCTTTCCGTCTTTGTCCGAGTCGCCATCGACCGACCAAATGCTGTAGCCCGTCTTTTTATGCTCTTCGAAATTGAGCAAGGTGCGGATAGCATACCAGTTTGTATCGTCATTCTTGGTCGTTACGTTCTCAAGGATGAGCTTGCTGGATGTGCCGTCATTAAACAGATGGCAGACGTTGCCGATGACGTTGCCGTCTTCGTTAACGCTTGCGGTACGAAAATAGCCCGCGGGGCGAAGGCGAATGACGAAATTGTCGAGGCTGACCGACGCTGTGGCAGCGTCGTCTGCAAATGCCGCGCGCACGGGAAGGCCCAATCCCGCGGTTTCGGGCAGGCTTACAAATGGCGACAACGCGGCGAGTCCAAGGCCCAACGTAAATGCTCGGCGGCTGATGGCGTGGTGTTCGGTCATAACTTCTCCATTCGTAGAGTGCGGTTATGCGATAGTTTAGGTCACTATACTGCTCAGATGTTTAAAGATGCTGGTTTAATTGTCTGCGCGGCGCAATAAATCGGCGGGCGGACGTGTTGGGGTGTTTGCCATTTTCGTACTGTTGCTACATTTGGAGCGGTTCCGGCGTCCGGCATCCTCGCGTTCGTTGGCTACCGGCATAAGAAAGGGAGGGTCGGTTTACCGGCCCTCCCTGGGTACGAAGCGCTGGGGTACCGTCGCTTGTTTGCACTGCGACCGTGTTTCCCGTTGCGCTTGCCAGTCGCTTAGCGCTTGATCTCGATATCGTCGAGCTTGACGTCCATGGCCTCGGCCTTGGCCTCGGCGATGTCATTGGCAAATTCCAGGGACTTCATCATGGTCTCGACGGCGTCCTTGTGCTCCTCGACGTTGTCGATGCGCACATACACACTGCCGCCGTCAACGTCGGTGAAGTATTCGGTCGTTACGCCGCCCGAGTGCGTGAAGTAGGCACTGCGCCAGGTCTTGCCGTTGTACTTAACGGGATCGCTCTCGGTCCATCCGGAGTTGGCCTTCCACTTTGCCTCGTAGTCGAACAGTTCATCGGCGTTCTTGTCAGAGTCGAAGACGGGGATGAAGCGATCGCTGGCGTGCTCGCTCTCGGTGAACTTAAACTGGGCCCTGTCGGCGGTGTCGCCTGCGACGTCGGTGATCTCGACGCCCTCGGGGACCTCGACCTTAAACCAAATGAAGTCGGTCCTCATATCCACGGCTGGCTTTTCCGCTCCACCGCCACCACTGCTGCCGGTAGCGCCGCCGCTGCCACCGCAGCCCACCAGGGCAACTGCGGCAAAGAGGCTTATGCAGAGGGTGAGAATCGCAAAGGCCTTCTTTTTCATGGTCGTGTCCTCCTCGATCTGTAACCGCCCACGGATTACCTGCCTTTACTGTACGCGTGGACGGCTCGCTAGGGTGGGCCATGTGTCCCATTCTGGGGGCTGGAATTGCGCCGACAAGTGGCAATATGTGCGGTCGCAAAAGAGGGGAGGGCCGATGCCGTCGGCCCTCCCCGGGGTGAGGTGCCCGTTGATTTAATGGGGCGCGCGTGCGTGGGCGTTGTCCCAACAGGTTCCTTGTTTATAGATATGCCTCAGTTTTTGACGTCCGGAAGTCTCGAAAGGTGGGCCATGTGTCCCATGTTTGCGGTGCCGACGCCTATCGTTCGTCATAGAAATCCGCGATGGCCAGGTGCGCTGACGCTCATGTACTTATGGGCTAGACTTAGCACCATTATGTGATTGATGCGGTCGGTCGGCGGTTGCCACCCGACCGATGTATATGACTTGAAGGTGCGTGCGTATGAGCCAAGAGATGATGGATAAAACCTGTCGAGAGTTTGCCCAAGCGCTGGCTGCTCGCGAGCCGGTTCCCGGTGGCGGTAGTGCGAGCGCCTTTGTAGGCGCACTGGGCGCCTCGCTTTGCGGGATGGTCGCCCGCTACGGTGCGACCAATCCCGCGCTTGTCGATCGCGCAGACGATCTGACGCGCGCGTTTGCCCAGGCAGACGAGTTGGCACAGGAGCTTGTGGGTTTGGTCGCCGAGGATGTTCGTGCGTACGGCCAGGTGTCTGCGGCGTACGGTATTCCGCGCGAGGACCCGGCTCGACCGGCTGCGATTCAGGACGCGTTGCACG
>CAVEDI010000265.1:0-15610 GCA_963614405.1 Oscillospiraceae bacterium
GCCATTTACATAATACTGGGCCCATGCAGTCCGCAATTTACCCTGCTCGCGCATAAAACGAGCCTTCTTTGCACCGGTTTCATACCCACGGCTAAACGACTCATAGTGGTAAAGAAGCGCGTCGGCATCGAACACAACCAATCGATCAAGAGAGCGAACCCTTAGGCAGTAATCGACATCATTAAAGGCCACTTCAAAACTCTCATTAAAACCGTCCAGCTGTTCGAATATAGAGCGTTTCGTCATCATACAGGCAGCAGTAACAGCGGAAAGATCCTGAGAGATTACAGCTCGGCGCATATAGCCAGGATCGTCACGATCAATATTATTGAAAACGTGAATGGGGCCGCCCATTTCGTTCTCGCTGTTGCAATAAATCATTAAAACGCCAGCATGCTGAACGGTGTTATCAGGGTAGAGAAGTTTTGCGCCAACGACACCCACATCATCGCGTTGGCAGAAACCAAGCATTGAAGAAAGCCAGTTCGGCTCAATAACTTCAGTATCATTATTCAGGAACAAAAGGTACTCCCCATTGGTCATACCGACACCGTAGTTATTAATAGCAGAATAATTAAAGGGGCCTTCCCAGGTTGCAACTCGAACGTTATCAAAAGCAGCACAAACGCTGTCGTAATACTCGAACGTCTCTTTTTCGACACTATTATTTTCGATAATAAGGATCTCGTAGTTCGAATAAGATGTTTTGCCTTCAATTGATTCAATACATCTACGGAGAACTTCAACGCTGTCCTTGTTAGGGATAACAATACTTACAAGAGGTTCATCATTTATAGCGTAAGAAACATGATAAAAGCAGGGAGTATCGGTCAGCTCTGCCGAGGCATTTAGTCCGCATCTATCCAAATGCTCTTGCAAGGCACGCCGGCCAGCCTCGTCAGCATAATTTTTGTTGCCAGCGCTCTTAGCAGTGGAAGAATCGCTGATGCGCCAATGGTAGAGAACCTCGCGAACATGGAAAAAGCTATGGGTTCTCTCGGAAAGACGAAGAAGGAAATCATAGTCTTGTGCCCCATCGAAAGCCTTACGAAGCATTAGCTCTTTAACCAGCATGGAACGAACGCAAAGCAAATGAGTGATGTAATTGTGCACGCGCAGCAGGTCAAGATTGAAATCACATTTGTAGTGAGGATCAACATAATCGCCCGCCTCATTGAGGAAGTCTTCGTCGCAATACAAAGCATCCGTATCAAAATGAGCCGAGATCTGTTCTGCATATCTATATAAAGCAAATCGATCAAGGGTGTCATCGTGATCGAAGAACACAATGTAGTCGCCGGAAGCAGCCTCAATACCCGCGTTTGTATTCTCAGCAATTCCCTTGTTTTCAGTTAGGGTAACAACCTTAATTCTTGAATCCGACAGCCTAACAAGCTCAGCAGAAAGCGCGGCATTATTTGGGCTAGCGTTTACAAGAATTAACTCCCAATTTTCATAAACCTGCTCCTCAACCGAATTAACCATATCCCAGAAAAAAGAGACAGGGGTATTGAAGAGGGGGACAATAATGCTGAATTTCACACCTTTTTGAATCGTGGGGACATCTTGAGAACGGAGGAAAGAAAGCGAACGCTTCCTCATTCTCGCTAGATGAACATAGGAATCAATATAGGTGGATTTATAGAATGCAGGGGATCTTGAATCCAGCATATATTTAACTGCAGCTGGGTCCAAGGATAGAAAACCGGAACCCTGCAGATTATCCCCAGATGCAACCAAGCAGAACGTTTTATCGCCCTTAGGAATCCTGAGAGAAAAGGACGACTCGTAACGATAAAAGCCTTGATACTTAATTTGTGAAGGTTTGCCCAAATATACGGGATAGTTTTCGAGGACTTCAGAATCACCATCGGTAACATAGACACGTTTTAAAGAATCGATCTTAGGGGAACATATAACACCCTTGAGAATGATTTCATTCTTCTCGAAGGCTTCAACTGCGACATTACAACGAATATGAATTTTTCCAAAATAAGAATCGGATTCAATATTGCGAAAGCGAGCAGTGAAAGAAGGATTGATTTTGTAATTAAGACGAGAAATCCATTTTATTGCACCGAAGGAAAGAAAGGCATCGAATTTATCCGCTCCGGCTACAGAAATCCTAAGACCCTTACAAGAGAGAAGCGGTACCGCGATTGTGGCAATCTCACTATCTTGATGATAGTGAAGCGAAAATGGGACAGAAGCTCCAGTATCCGTAACCACATTTACGGAAGCAAGCTCCTTGTCACCTTGCTTCAATTTAAATGGAATATAAGCCGCGCCAAAACCACGACATATACCCCTATAGTAAATTCCCATAACAAACCATTCCCTAGAACAATTATGCGACCGTGAACTTAGCACATGCACCGCATACTTCTCAGCACAAACAGCCTAGCTGAACATGATGGGCAATACGACCACATTTGGAACTGCAATTACATTTCTAATCTTAAGATGCATGGACACACGCTCGATAGCGGAGAAGATTACCTACTTGCCCTTGGCGATACGCAAATCGACCATCGAGCCAACGAGCATGTAACTCGAGTAGTGGTAGTTTCGGACGTGTGAGACGTGGCAGCAAGCCTGATCTTTGCGTCGGCAAACCCACTCACACAACAGGAGTCTCGGTAGGCAGGGACCTCATCACTATTAAATAAAAGAAAAAGTCCGAGAGCATTACGCGAAGACCTACAAACAGGACGCAACACTAATAAAGCGAATGAGATACAGACAGTTCATTAGACACATGCCTAAAGTAATGAAGATAATTGATGATGAATTGAATCTAAATAAGCGAGTTCTTAGTCCAAATAACAATGCAGGTAGGGCAGGCAAAAAATATCGACCCTGAACACCCTGAATTACTTTTTCGTAATTGAACGTCCAACCCAGCCACATAGACGCGATAGAACCGAGTGCAGCCAAAACAAAGGCAATAATGAATAGAGCGGAACAAGAAGGACTGAGGAATGAAGACTCATCCTCAGAATCAAGGCAGCAGATAAAGCCAAGCAACAAATACGGAATCATATAGAAGACTGGAAAACGCAGGTTTTCCTGAAACCAACCAAGGGAATAGCCCAAAGTTGTTTCCCAATAAAAATCTCCTAATGAATCTAAGGTCCTAAAGAAAACCAGAAAACTATTTCTCGGATGCAAAATAATATCGTTGAGAGTGTAATATTGCGCAGCCTCCATGCCACGGGTAACACCCGAAGGCTGAGAGATCAGTCTGCTCATTGACACTATGCGAAGCGCTAAGACGGAAACTACGACAGTAAGGGCTAATATTAATTTGCCGCAACGTCCGGTTCTCTCATCTTGGAATTTCGAAAGGGGTACAAACAGTCCAAGCAATACCAGCCCGGAATAAATAACCTTACACGGAGCCAAAAAAGCAGAGATGACTAAATAGAAGATTATTTCTTTATATCCCACCGATCGCTGTTCACCGAAAAACCCACGCATCAAACAGGCGAATAGTATGAGCGAATATGCAATAATTCCCGAATCATAGGAGTATGAAGCAGCTAAATGAAGCGTCATTGGTAGTAATGAAACAAACGCTATGATTGACTTTCCCTTAGGCGCAATCCGATATGCGCAGAAAGCACAAAAGCAAAAATAAAGGGCAGAGCCAATTCGTCCCATATAAAACACAGGGAAAGCACCGAGTCCGAGAAGCAATCCCATCTGCAAACCAACGACAGACCCAATTTTTGCAATAACGTTCTCGCTACCAATGCTAAAAGAAAAATCACTGAAAGGAACGAGTCTTCCGTTTCCAAATATCGAAAAATTTTGAAATATCGAGTTAAATGAAGCGGAACTGATCGCATTTGATGTCAACGGGCCCTTATAAAGAGAAAGGTCGATATCTCGCACCAAAAAAGTATCGCCATCTATTACTCGGCCGTTAAATGGAAGACTGTCGACCAACCAATAAGTTGAAAAGAAATGATGGCCCTCATCTGGAACAGTGAAGGGGGGGAATATAAAGCAAAAAATAATTGAGAATGATAGAAGTAGAGCGAGGAATACCCAATCACTTTTAAGCCGGTCACTTTCACGAGCAAATACGCTGCCGAGTGTAAGAATTAAAATTACGGATATCGCAATCGTAAGCAGAACAAGTAATCTAGGATTATTCAGGTACCAGAAAACTGAATAGACAGCGAAAAAAAAGGCGAACACAATGAATGCAGGCTTATATCTTACAGAACTTGTCATGGGAATCCTTTGAAATCAAAATCTATATTGCGAAATAGAAGTGGCTAAAATAGGTCTTAAAAAGCAAACAGGAGACTGCCATTCAAAAAAATAGTTAAATTTGCGGCATCTCGGCTCCGAAGATGACCGTCCATACCGCAATCTCACATTCGTTAGTCTCTAAGCAGCAGGGCCCAGATGGTGAAAAATAAGTCTGATTCTGAACCGACCGTTCAGCAAATCCACAACACGACAGAACGTCGGGCCTCTATAGAGACAATCCCTAATCCCCTGCACAGATACAAAAACTACCTGGAACTGCTATTCTTTTCAAGCAAAGCTATTTTTTGAGTCAGATTTTTAATCGCAAGCGCCTGTCTACTAACGGTCACAGACAAGGACAGCAGGATTAAAATCACGAAAATAAAACCAGCGACGAAAATAAAATTAGAGGACGTAACAAAGCCAAAAAAGGAAGAAAGCCAACATACCGGGATAGGGAAAAAACTACAAATCAAAAGAGTGACAACCAGAGCTAACCATAAAAGGGAGTAGCGTAATTGAAGCTTATCGGTCAATACGAGGCGAATGACATAAAGAGCCAATAGCAAGCAAGCGACTATTATGGTAATCCGTATTGATACAGACATTATCGACTCCTATTTTGAGAAAGCGGATATAAAAATAGCTAAAGTAACCTTGATCATGTAGTAAACGCTAGATAAACCAGAAATAGAAGAAGTGCCTCCCTGGCGTTCCCTCATGACAACGGAAACCTCTGTTACGTCTAATCCCTGAGCGAGTGCATAGACAATAGAATCAGGCTCGGGATAGTCAGAAGGATACTTATTGCAAAAAAGCTCAATCGCCTTTTTATTGCAAGCCCTAAAACCTGAAGTCGGGTCCGTAATTCTCCGTCGAGAAACCAATCTGATTACATTTGAAAACCAAGTTATGCCAATTCGCCTTAAAAAAGAGGACTGAAATCCGGCTGTCGGTATTAAAAATCTAGACCCGACAACAATATCGGAGCCGGCTTGAATCTCTTCAATAAGAGTGCCGATGTATTTTGGATCGTGTTGACCATCGCCATCCACTTGAACATCGATATCATAGCTAAACTGTCGAGCATATTTATGACCAGCCTGAACTGCACCACCAATGCCCAGATTCTGAGGCAAATCAAGCACATTAAGGTGATTCTCTATGCATATCTGGAGAGTCTTATCCGTAGACCCGTCATTGACCACAAGATAGTCATAGCCAAATTGCATCACTGACTGAACCGTGCGAAGTATATTAGCCTCTTCGTTATAAGCTGGAATTATAACCAAAACGCTAGGGCTATTATTCATAACAATCCTTAACAGAAGTTTAGTAATCGAAGTTACACTCAAAGTATAGGCTTGGATATTATAATCTTTAAACGCTATAGGTTTATAAATAGAGACTACCGAACTATGAATCAATACAGCTGAGGCGTAGCATGTAGGTCTTCAAATGCATCTATAGTACAATTGACGAGAATCTCAGCAGAGCCCACGCCGAACCTCATCGAGGACCCGCTCGCCGCAAGGTCAATATCCCACAACCGACTCGATGCGAGAGACGTCGTAGGCACACAAAAAGGTAGCAAAACGGCTAGTCTTTAGCCTTGGCGAAAGCAGAGCGGAGCTTTTCTGCTGAATTAGCCCATGCGTGCCCAAGCTCAACCAATTCCTGAATTGATTTTGATTGTTTGCATAATACTGACCGCTGAGAGGCCATCAAATACACAGCCGCCTCAACGGTTGTAGCACTCATCGATTCAATAATTGTCCCATATTCGCTATTCGGAATAAGCTCCCGCGCTCCCCCAACGTCAGTAACGACGGCAGGACATCCGCATGCAGCAGCTTCCAGCAGTATTGTTGAAAAACCCTCGGAACGAGTCGGAAGACAAAGCAAATTGGACTGCTGAAGAAGCGCAGAGACATCAGATGCAGACAGGCGTCCCACCCAGTGAAGCGACCCTCCCTGGGCGAGCTCAACCGCAGAAGACATTGGCCCATCACCCGCCAAGACGAAATGAACCCCAAGATCAATAAGTCGTTGGCTTTTCGAGGCGTCAATGATTGACTTGATACCTTTTTCCGGAATAAACCGACCGACATAAGAAACTAAAAGCTGGTCTTCACTTAATCCAAGCTCATCTCTAAAATCGCGACCTGAAGCCATATCACGATATCTCTTAGCATCGATTGCATTAGGGATAACGCCTTTGGCAGTAATCCTAAAATGACGAAGCCATTCAGCGCTTTTTTCAGATACACCATAGTATGCCGGTTTATATCTTTTTCCCCATAAAGTAATAGCATGCTCATAAATACGCACGAAAGGGTCGAGAAACGAACTGCTAAATGAAAGATGAGCCGACCCGTGATCGAGAACGATGGGCGTCAAACCTTTTCTTCGCGCATATTTCATACCCATAATTGAATGTAGATAAAACCGCGCATTTATCAAAACACCGTCAACATCTTGGGCTTCAAGCCAATTCCATAAATTGCGATTTTTCTTATTATGCTTGGCGACTGGAAAGCGACCATCAACAAATGGAAAACAAAATAAGCGAAGGACCCTAACATGAGAATCGCCTTCGATGCCCGGTCCAATTGAATTGGTATCATTCGTAACAACGATTACCGATGCGCCTTTTCCCGCAAGCGCAAATGCCATATTACGCGTAAAGCTCTCAATCCCGCCCATATGGGGCGGATATTGAGCCGAAAAAATCACATATGTATACGCCATCTTAATTGCCAGACTCCCAAATATGACCATTACCAAAATCAATTAATAGAGGTAAGTGCGTATGGCGATCCTCGGGTGCCGGGATACTCCTCCAGTCACCATACATTGTCGTAAGGTAGATCTCCGTGGATTTCGGAACGGGGTACGATCTGCCTTCAAACTTTGCCCGCGAAGTCGGAAGAATATCATCAACTGAAATGGGAGCCATATTAGGCCACGCAAGCGTCAGGCACTCATCACCAATCTGTCCAACGTTATCATCGCCAACTGCGCTATCGAATTTATTCTGATATCGACGAGGGTCCTTGCAACGCATCCTTTCAATACCATGAAGCAAGGCACAGCCAACCTTTTCTATTTCACCAAGCATACCCCCATGTGGAACAGAGATACTACCGGAATGGTATAGATAGGAATGCCGTTGAGCGGAGGAAGCGGTTTTTATCTGTCGGGCACGCAATTTAGCATCAACATACAAATTATCGTAAGGGAATATATCCACGAAAATACCCATCGCAGACCCGGCATCTCGTCCTTCTTGATTTTCAAACCTAGTTCCGTCCATGTAAACTTTCGAAAACATAGCCGCATAAGAGTCTGTATTTTGTGAGTTATGAAGGGAAAAACCAGACTGAAGCTCCCTGGGCGCAAGTTCACAAAAACGCTCATAATCGGAACGCATCATGCCGATATCAATGTCATCATCCCAAGGAATAAAACCACCATGTCGCATAGCCCCAAGGCAGGATCCCCCGTCGAGCCACCAATTTATATTGAATTTGAAGCATAATGACGCAATGGCATCCAAAATTTTAAGTTCAGCCGCCTGTAAGTGCAACAATGCCTCGGAATCATTCATCTTAGAAAACCCATTCCAACTAATCATCTTGAGTGTCAGCAGTGCTCTTGCGAATAGATCTATAGAGAAAGCCAAGTAAGATTGTACAGGTCACAAAATAGCTAATAATAACTACATAGCTGGCACCATTTAATCCCGTTTGCGGAATCAAAACCCAAGACAAAGGGAACGAGACCAAACAACCGATGGTATTTCCAATAAAGCAACCAGACATATCACGAATACTAATTAGAAGGTCACTTAAAAATGCTACTAATGCTGTAAAAGCAGAGCTAAATAGGCCTGCATAAATTAAATAATCATAGCGAGAGATTGTGCCTCCGAAAACCATGCGGAGCAAATCCTTCCCAAAGAAAACGAAAACGCCAGCACACACCGCAAACAAGGCAAACATAGACAAAGCAACGGTAAAAACAAGACGGAAAAACCCCGAAGCGTCTTTAGCCTCAAATCGTTCAGCAAAAGACCCCAGAAGAGGGGCATAAACATAGGAAGCACAAGCTTGAATGATCACGATCGGCGTACAAACAGTCGCATAAATGCCAAGCGATGAGGAACCGTAACACTCCCCCAAGAACTGACGGGAATAGGTAACGACCACCGAACAGAGAGACATGCCAACGACGGCGGGCAGGCATGAGAGAAATAAATGTTTACTAGTCGAAAGATTAAAAGAAGGCCTAACGTCCGTAAATCGAGATGAAATTTCATAGTCATAGATAATCACAGGATAGGTGGCGATCACCATGCCAAACAATGCAATTTCTAGGCTATCGAAGTATCCCAATCCAATGATAAAGGCAACGAGAAATAGAGTAGCTCGAATAATCATCGAGATACCACAGTAGTCCATCCTTTGATGCTGTTGATCAACCCCGTGCAAGACGTCAATAAAAACGTCTCCGGCTCGAAAGACAAGGTAGAGCGATATAGCAATATAACTATCTCTTGAACAAGTGAAGCACATATATATCAATGTAATTATAAGGCCCAAGGCGATGGTAACAATTCTAAAACCAACATATTGCCTTGCCGACACCTTTTCATGAATGTCAGACACTTGGTATGATCTAATTCTAAATAGCCCAATTTGCGAAAAAATATTTGACACCGACATTGCCACTGCAAGCACTCCGGCAGCTCCGTAGGTACTAGAAAGCCTCGCCACAGCAACGGTTATAAGCCATTGGCAAGCTGAATAGTATAAAGAACCGATAGAGTTCCATAGCATGTTTGACCTAAGTGACTTTTGTTTCAAGTGATCCTCTTACCCAAATTAACAACGCACACCATTGAGACACATTGTATTTACTCTAGACAAAATAATATCTATAGTCCAAAGCAACAAACAATCGCGTAAATGCCGCGTATCAAATGTAACATTAGTTACCCTATCGACATGAATACCCTTTTATCAATCTAATTAATAGTCTTTGTTAATACGTAACGACTTTTGTTCCATAAGGAATATTATCGTAAATCCATTTTGCGTTCTGAATCTCAAGACGAACACACCCCGCGGAGGATGGAACACCCATCGTGGGATCCATCACGCGATTGCTGTTAACGTAGTAGGGCGAAGAATGGAACAGATAATCACCATAGAACTGCGTGTAGTAATAGCAAGTATATCCATGCCCAAAGGAGTATCCCTTACCGTAGACTTGATACTCCCCTATCACCGTAGGCGTGCTAGCTTTTCCCGTCGAACATACATATCGACGGTTTAAGGACCAGTTATTCCAGGATCCAGTGTAAATACTCGTAACGCAACGTGATGTATCGACAAGTATCAGCCAATTTGTATTGCTTGAATAACTTTGAGCCTTAGCATCCATATAGTCTGACACCCACGCGCCATTGGCCATGAAGTAATTCCAGGATCCGTCCACAACGCGCCAGCCAGTAGCCATGGCGCCACTAGCGTCAAGCCAATACCAGGTACCCCCCAGGTTAAGCCACCCTGTTTGCATATAACCAGACGAATTCAAGTAATACCAAGATCCGTTAACGGCAACCCAGCCGGTTTTCATAACGTAGGTAGATGGGTCCAAATAGAACCAGGAGCCATCCTTGTACAGCCAGCCAGATCGTGCATAGCCAGCGGTCTCATCAAAGAAGTACCATTTTCCGTTAACGTTCTTCCATCCAGCGCAGGGGGAGCCATCGGTTGGATCAGCATAGAACTTGCACCCTCCAAGCGTCACAAACCCGTGAGCTTCGGCTAATTCGCCATCACCATTTGTTGTAAATAGCTTTCCACTACGCAACGCTCCACACAATGAGCAATCAGAACCAGCAAAAGCCTTAGACGGCTCATCCTGGACCGAGTCCTGGACATCTACCCATTCACGACAAGCAACAGCGCCTGAAGCTTTTGCATAATAGCTTTTCCCATTTACAGAAAAATGACCTAGCAGCATTTTACCGTCGGCGGCAGGATCGAGATAATAGTATTGGCTATTGTCCTTCAGCCATCCCGTCTTTACAATGCCCGACGCATGAGAAGGCTCAGCGTAATACCAGTCTCCATTGCTCATAAACCAGCCGAGTGACAGCGCTCCCGTTGAAGAAAAATGATATTGATTGGATCCGATGACAAAAAAGCCGGTAGCCATTCTATTGTCATTTGCGACATCGAGCCAATACCAAACGCCATTCACCAAACGCCAGCCCGATGCAAGTGCGCCGGAACCGTCAGCGTAATACCAGTCCGTCCCATCAAACGCCCAACCAACAGCCATTGCGCCGGAATCCGATAAATAGTAACGAGACGAACCGACAGAAACGATTCCTCTAGACATAACACCATCATTGGCGGGATCAAGCCAATACCAGTTATTGCCAGTTTGAAGCCAGCCGGTTAAGACTTCACCATTGCTACCCCAATACCATAAACCGTTATCAAGGCACCATCCATTAATCAGTCCATAGGTTCCAAGAAGATAAGGGTGCCCATCAATAACACGTCGACCAGTAGCCATAGAACAGCTGTTAAGGGAGTCAAACCAGTACCATTGGTCTCCAATAAACTGCCAGCCACTTGCCAAAGCACCTGACGGACCCGCGTAATACCACTTATTTTCAGTAAAAATCCAGCCGCAGCTCATTGCGCCGTCACGAGCGGGGTCCAAGTAGTACAGCGAGTCGTCAATATTCTGAATTCCGGTCAAACGACAGCCATCTAGATAGTAATACCAGGACAAACCGTTCCATTGCCATCCAGATAGTTGTTCTGTAGTCGACGGGTCATGGCTTTCGACAACCTGTAGGCTCGAATCTTCCGTTGTTTTACCGGCACAATCGCTGGAGTCTTGAGAGCAACCGCCACCGACCAATGCTCCCGGCCTTCCTGTCGAGTCGCGCTCTACGACACCGTTATCCGCCCCCTCTTCCACGGCATAAGCAGTGCAAGAAAATGCGGGGGCTGTAACTGAGAATAAGGCGGAAAATAGCATCAAGCCAATTACTCGCCAGCAAATTCGATGATCAATCCGAGCATTCATTTCAGGCCCCCAACCGGTACCGACTGTCTTGCAGGGAATCTATTAAATAAACGGACGAGCTGCGCCGATTACATTTCCCCTTGCGCTAATAGGATGAATTCCGACACCTTGATGAGGCCAGGAATCAATCATCAAGCCGCCGCCAAGTGCAATTGCAATATGACCGCGGTAATAAATCACATCGCCGCGTTGAATCGAGCTCGTGCTCACGGGCATAAAGATATTGCTTCGATACCAATTCATGGAATTATAGGTTTGGCTTGGATCCCAGCGATGGTTATAAGGGTTGTAAACACCCATATCCATGCCAGTAGCATAAAGGCACTGCAAGACAAAACCAGAGCAATCAACAGCTCCACCGGGAGCGGTAGACCAAGGCTCAATATATTGCGTACCAATATACTCATAGGCGCGCTGGATAAAGGCGTTCACGCAATCTTCCCGCGTTGCTTCGACAGAAATGCGAGAAGGGGTCACATAGGTAAAGTATCCGGTGCAATAGCTAGGCAGCCGAACAGTCCAAGAACTGACCTGAGGATACTGGGACGGATTTTGCCAGCCAACTTTGTCGCACTGTCCATCGCTCCAGAAAACTCGACGAACGCCATCGATGGTCCTTGCGCCCGTTGCCATAGCGCCGCTGCCGTCTAACCAATACCACTTACCCGAATCTTTAAGCCAGCCAACATGCATGCTTCCATTGGACTCAAGGTAATACCATGTTCCATTCAGGCATTTCCAACCAGTTGCCATTTTTCCGTCAGCGTCTAGGTAATACCATGCACCGCCAGTAAAAACCCATCCGGTCTTCATCACGCCAGAATCGGCATCAAGCCAATACCAATCGCCGTCAATCTGCAGCCATCCAAGATGAATGGCACCCGTTCCGGGCTCAGCGTAAAACCTAAGATTTGCGACATTAACCCAGCCGGACGCAACCTGCCAACCATCAGCTCCAGCGGTTTTTAGGATAGTGCCGTTTTCGCGAATCACATCCTTGCAAAGATATCCATTATCATTAGCGTATCTTTGAACGCCGTCATTAACGGTAACCCAGCTTGAAACCACAAGCCTACCGCTCTGGTTTGCAAAACAATCGTTGCCGCCCACCTCAAATAAGCCCGTTTTCATGAGATGGCTAACAGGGTCCAGGTAATACCAGCTCGTGCCCTCTTTATACCAGCCAGAAATAAGTGCACCAGATTGGGAGGCGAAATACCAGCCGTCCTCGACCTGAGCCCAACCAACAGCCATAGCCCCGTTAGGCTTTAAATAATAAGCTGCATTGCCAAGGTCTAAATACCCAACGGACATCTTACCATCGGAGGCTGGGTCGAGATAATACCAAGCGCCGTTAACGAGTTTCCAGCCAGTGGCCGCAATACCGTTAGAGCAGTAATACCAATCTGCTCCGTCTTTGTACCATCCATTTGCGAGGCCATAGTCACCAAAAATGTAGGTTCTTCCATCAATCTCTTGACGACCCTTAAACATGATGAACGTCTGTGGGTCAAAATAATAGCGAGCCCCACCTATCGTTTGCCATGACGAAGCAAGGGCACCCGATGAATAAGCCCGGTACCAATTCCCGTCAACGAGAATCCAGCCGGTTTTCATAGCACCAGTGGCATCTAAATAGTATTTCCCGCTCCCGAGGTCGACAAAACCAACCTGCATTATATGGGTGCAGGATCCAGGTAATACCATGTGCCGTCTTGATAAAACCAACCAGCAGCTAAATCGCCTCCAGCATTGGCATAAAACCAATTTCCATCTGAGTTACGTAGCCAGCAGTTCTGATATAGCGCGCCAAAAGGCGTTGCAGCATTACCGTCATTCGCATAAAACGAAGCAGTCGATCCGCCAGCATCGGTCACATTGAAATAACCTGTCTGCATTGCACCATCATTGGCTGGATCAAGCCAATACCAATAGCCCCCGCTTTGCAGCCAGCCAGTTTGGTGTTTACCGTTTTTTCCGTAATACCAAACTCCAGACGACTCGTCTCGTTGCCAGCCATCTTTTATGACGGAAGAATTATCAGGTTGCAAATCATCGGAAACCACAGAAGAAAAATCCGCTTTTGACTCAATACTCTGAGCATCAACGGAATCCTGTGCAAACGCGACATTCGCACTCAGGGGCAAGCAGCAAGCAGTGATTAATGACGCAGCAGCACAAACAAGCGTGGCCTTCTTTTCGAATCGATACATAAGCGACCCTCCCAGATATCTCATTTATTTATTTTAATCCACATTCCAGGATTGATTTTCGTTACTGTCTGTTCAGTCTATGTAGATAAATATATTAAATTGAACATAACGTTCAATCATTCTATTCTTTCCCTAAGCAATGAACATCTTAATTGGAGGCCTGCAGTGGAACTGACCAAGCGTAACTTTACTGTTCTGTACGAATACCTAAAGAACCCATATGCCAGCCAGCGAGAAGTTGCCGAGCGCACTGGCCTCTCACTTGGATCGGTAAACGCAGCAAATAAAGAGCTTACGGATGAAGGCCTTCTCGAATCAGACAGCCTAACCGACAGCGGTTACGAAGCACTTCACCCCTATAAGGTTGAAAACGCAGTGATATTGGCTGCGGGGCTTTCGAGCCGCTTTGCTCCCATTTCGTATGAAAAGCCCAAAGGCCTTTTAAAGGTACGTGGTGAGATTCTCATCGAACGTCAGATTAGGCAGCTGCAAGACGCGGGTATCAGCAATATCACCGTCGTTGTCGGCTATAAAAAAGAGTATTTCTTCTATCTTGAAAGCAAGTTCGGCGTTTCGATTGTCGTCAACAACGAATACGCATCCAAAAATAACCACGCATCGCTTATGTGCGTAAAAGAGCGGCTTGGCAACACCTACATTTGCTCAAGCGATGATTATCTTCTAAACAATCCGTTTGAAGCATACGTTTGGAAAGCATTTTATTCTGCTCAATATGCTGAAGGCGCCACCAAAGAATGGTGCATTCAAACGGGAGCAATGGATAGAATCACCAATGTTACGATTGGCGGTTCCGATGCATGGTATATGCTCGGACATGTTTACTTTGATAAAGCCTTCTCGCTTGCGTTTAAACAGATTCTTGAAACGGAATATAACAAGCCCGAAACAACGGACAAGCTTTGGGAAGATCTGTATATCGAGCACATCAAGGAGCTCGATATGGTGATCAAAAAGTATCCTGAGGGCGAGATCAACGAATTCGATTCTCTTGATGAGCTGCGTGTCTTTGATCCGCATTTTATCGAAAACGTTGACTCCGACATTTTCGATAACATCGAGCAAGTGCTCGGCTGTTCCAAATCAGAGATTCACGACGTTTATCCCCTTAAACAAGGCCTTACGAATCTATCGTGCCACTTTAGAACCAATGATGGAGAGTACGTTTACCGCCATCCGGGAGTCGGAACCGAACTGCTTATTAACAGAAATGGAGAAGTAGCCGCACTTAAAAAGGCCAAGGAACTCGGCCTTGACGATACGTTCATTCATGAGGACCAAAAGCGCGGTTGGAAAATTTCGAAGTTTGTACCCAACGCAAAGCAGCCTGATCCGCATGATGCTGCCCAAATGAATCGAATGATGCAGATGTGTCGTTCGCTTCACGAGAGCGGTGCAAATGTCGAAACCGAATTTGACTTCTACCTCGAAGCGAAGCGCTACGAATCACTTCTTCTGGAAAAAGGTCCCATCGACATTCCAGGCTACAGGGAAATGGCCGCCGAAATCGATGAATTGGAGCACTTTGTTCAGGCCGACAATGCGCCAAAATGCCTTTGTCACAATGACTTCTTTTACCTCAATTTCCTTATCGATGAAAACGACAAGTACTATCTCATTGACTGGGAATATGCTGGCATGAGCGATTACGCGAACGATTTTGGAACGTGCAGTGTCTGCTGTGAGCTTTCCGAAGATGAAGTCGACCGCGCGCTTGATGCATATTTTGGGCGCAAGGCAACAAACAACGAAATTGCGCATAACTATGCGCACATTGCCCTTGCAGGATGGTGCTGGTACCTCTGGTCTCTTCTGAAAGAAGCCGAAGGCGACTTCGTGGGCGAATGGCTCTATATCTACTTCAATTACGGTGCCAAATACCTCAAAAAGGCACTGGAGATCTATCGGAAAGGTGAGTAACGATGCAATTCGGCTTTTTTAGCGGTCTTCTTTGGGGCCTTGATACAGTAATTCTTGGAATCGGCTTGGCGCTTGCGCCC
>CAVEDI010000266.1:0-9910 GCA_963614405.1 Oscillospiraceae bacterium
GTACCCAATTTAAAGATATGTCGAGTTAGCCCTCGATGAATTCTCTTTTAATTGCACGACAAATTGTTTCATAGCGCGCGGACATGAATTCGTCGTGCGTACTTTCACAAAAGACTGAGAGCAAAAATGGTTTAGCAGATGCTAACCGTTTGCGCTGGCTTTAAGAGTCAGCCGAAGCTCAGATTCAAATCGTTGTCAGCAAAATACTTATTAGAAGTTATAGTAGCGATTCGCGACGCCTAGGAGCATTATGCCAAGAAGGAAAAGCGTCATTGATGCTGCAATCCAGCAGTTGTCGCCGGTCTTGGGGAGAGACACGGAGGTCGCAGTTACGGTCTTGGGCTTTGAGGCCTTAACGACCGTGGTCTTGGTTACTGTCGTTGTTGTCTTGGTTGTCGCGGCCGCGGGTTTCAGCGATGGAATTTCCGTGGGCCCTGTGGTGTGCTCTCCGGCAGCGGGGTTGGCATCGGCGGAAGACTTGTTCGTGCTATCGCCCGGTACCTCGCCTCCGTCGGTCTCCCCCGCCGGCGCCGTCGCGCCCTCGGGCTCAATCACCACATGCGCGACCATGACCCCGCCGGCATCAACCACGCCACCAGCACCAAAGGTCCCGCCAGCAGGCGCCACAAACCGCGCAGACACAAGCGGCCCGCCCAAGCACGCAACGCCGCTATCGGCACCGGTCGCATCGAGCCACGAGGCGTCGACGGAAAGCCGACAGCCCGCCGCACCATCGCCAAGGCCCGCATCTTGCAGATACACGCCGTAGGCGCGCACGCCCACTCCGGACCCGGCGCCAGCGGCAACGACACGTCCGCCGCCGCGCACGGTCATGTCGCCTGCGATCACGCCGGCTACCGCCTCGTCCGTAATATCGGCCCCGTCTGCCCGGGCGTCGACGGTGCAGCCGTCCACCACAAGCGTCCGCGAAACGTGGATCCCGCACTGCGAGCCCGTCGCCGACAGGGTCCCGGTACCGCGAAGCGTCAGGTTGCCCCACACCTCCATGCCGCACAGCGTGATGTCCGCATCGGGCGCATGCGACTCCGTCACGGAGTTTTGCCCGGCAAGCGTCAGCACCAGGTCGCCTTCGGCGCCGATGGCCTCGCCCGCGTAGCCGTTAAGCTCCAGATGGCCGGCATCGGTCCAGGCCCAGCCGGGGCCCGACACGCCCGGCTCGCAGTACGTCGCGCCCGCGATGATGAGGCTCTCCGCGCCCGCGGCACAAGAAGGCCCGCCCAGCAAAACGCATAGGCAGGCCATGGCAACAATCGCAATGTGATGACGGCTGGTGTAGGACTCGGCAGCAAACATACCCGCTCCGATCTTCGCAAGAGCCAATAGAATGTGCACCAGAAAATGCCCCGGTAGCAGCAGCTATTAGTTTAGCGAGATCAGACCTTAAATAAAGAAAATGCCTCTGAGCAGTGACGATAATTAGGTGTAAATCGTTTTGCCAGTCGGTGAAAGGATGAATTCGGGTTGACCCAGACGTACTATACCAACAAGCTATTGAACGACTTTGTTCAATCACATGTCTGTATCGGAATCTGCCGATACATGTTGAGCCCTTTCGTCCAACTCTTCAATAGCTTCTTTGAAGTCATTGCGAATACATTCGGTCCTCAACTGTCCCATGCGTGATTTGAATCCGACTTTGACTAATCTGTCGTCAATACTTCTTAACCATTTAATAGCTTCGGTTAAACTCTGACCATCTGAGTACTTCTTTATGTCTCTATTGAAAAATGAATGTAGAGACATTTGAGAAGCTGCTGTTCCTTCATAGATTGACGCAGCAACATATTCAGCTGGTACATTCAAAATCGTCCTTGAGTACCCGGACTGCATAGCTTCTTTAAATAGCTCGGAGAGCGTATTTCCTGTATCCCCATTAACATCGGACAGCTCTAGGCTGATGCGATTTAATGCTCGTTCACTTTCCTCTTTTTCAACGCTTGATATAAGCTCATCCATAATTTGATTAGCGTTCATACCGTAAAAGTCATTGGCCATTGCCCGCTCTTGCCTTAATTTGTCCGCGTTGCACTTAGGGTCACGATTGGCGGCTAGCCGAAGCGATTCGAGAAGCTTCTCGCGAAATGCTTCATCCCAGAATCCAAGATCAATTAGATTAAGCGCGATCCTGATAATCTTATAAAACCAACCTTGAGAATACCGTCCCTCAGTTAAAAGTAATTCAAGTTGATTCGCCAACAATTTAACCTGATCATCTTCCAGCCAGGGCAAAGCAAACCATTGGTTTTCTATATCTTGCGCTTCGAGATCCGCGGCCGATTCAGGGTTTTCCGCTATAACATACTCCTTGAAAGAGTGCTCGATAGCATTAGGCTTACATTCCCTCCTTCTGTTAAGGGGGCAAGAGCCTTGGATATCAGTAAATAGTTTTCGTATTCAATAAACTCAGAATTATCGATCATGTTCACAGCTTTGTTAGAGGTATCGGGCTTTTTGGGAGTATTTCCTGCCGATGCCCGGACTGCGTAACTAATAAAATTCGAGAGCGCTTGGGCTCTTCCGGATGATTTTACGGTCTTATCGACAAGAACTGATGTACTCAAGACGTAGTTAATGGTTGGAATTGATCTGGATAAAGCCCTTACATTAATGGCGGATCCTTTAATTCCATCAATAATTGCGTCATCAATATCAAAATCAATATGTTCTGGAAATTGAAGCCTGGGTTTAACTAAGCCCTGATAAAGTGTCTGCAGATCAGGCTCAAACATAATTTGACTCATGATCGCTTTTTCGACAGAGTTCTCATCCTCAAATGACAGCGGCTTATTTCTGACAAGCATTACATGCCAGCCATGATTCTCGACCATGTTGTTGACGAACCCAAGAAATGTCCGATCGTCATGAGCGAAGCTGCTACGTTCGCAATCATCAAATATCACGAGAGCATTCTTCGTGTCGAGTAAGGGCAACAGCAAGTCGGGTTTTAGGGAAAACTGAATTCCAAGGTCTTCAATCTTATTATTCAACATTGAAGAACCAGCCTTAATGGCGTTTTTCACCAATGCGCTTATCGCGGCGCATATACCACCTACGGCTTTTTCGGATAAGGGGAGACAAGAAGCGATAACCCGATTGAGAGCCTCTTCATAATTGGAAACACCGAATAGCGAAACGCGACATATCTTTATGTCCATTTTGTTAAGTGCAGTTTTTAGATCGTTCTCGCAATAATAAGTCTTACCCGAACCCCATTCGCCATGTAGGACTAAAGCCTGAAGATCAATGTCGTCACATTGCATGTAGCTTTTAATTACCTCGGTGATCTCATCGGCTTGCATAGGTTTTCTCCAAACGGTATTTTACATTTTGCAATGCTAGACCTAGTGTTTGTTGAGCAGTTGTAGTTGTCATATGTTATCTAAACCGTTAGATATGTATTTCATTGAGCCTGTTCAACTTAGTAATTGCCAGGCTGGTCGCAAATAATGAATGATTAATTCGGATTAACGTAACAAATACGGATAACTTGAATTGTGCCAAATTTATTGAAGACTGAGACGTGCAAGATAATCGAACTCTCCAGACCCCACTTAAGCAGGTCCCTCTTGTACACTCCGTCTGCACTTCGAGCTTGTCCGTTTAAGAAAGCTCAATCGAGCTCTCTGCAACTTCAATACCGGGTGCGTATTTCTCTACCAAAGCGTCCAAAATCACACGGTTTCCCGGCGTCATCTTTGGGGAAGCGACGATCTTCATCGAAGAAAATGCTTCGTCTGAGATAATCAAATCGTAAAAGGAAGGAATTTCGGGATCGCATTTATCAAGTATGACCTCAGTGGCCCTCTTAACTGCTTCAACATCACCCTTGATTACAGAGGCGATGCCCACAGGAACTGCCGTCAAAACATATCGCCATTCGTTTTGGTATGACCAGGCAGTAGCTTTGTGAATCCCAAGTGTGTTTAAATCGGCTTCTATCCAGCCGTTTTCGCGGTTACGGATCAACTTTGGAAACAGAAGCGCCTTATCGTTCGTATACTGGACTTCATGAAGCATCTCAACGCTTCGGGCCATTTCTTTAAAATGATATTTTTTATCCCAAAAGTCTTCGAGCGGCAATTGAAGTCCATCAAACTTGCCACCAGGAGTATTCAAAACTGCGTCACTAGATAGCTTACTTAGGCTTTCGGTAGACACAGAGTACCGCTTAAACGGATGACTCTTCATCTGGATTCTTACGCCACATTCAGCTCCAGCATACTCGCGCCACATGGGAATGCTCTCCTCATCAGAAGAGGTCCAACAACTGACGAGCTTCATTTTTCCAAGATTTTGAGAGTCTGCTGAACGCTGTTCTTGTGGGTCATCAACCTTATCTAACCGGCTGAACCTGATAGTTCGATTATGCAGAATCAAGGCCAGCGTATCTAGGCTTGCATAATGATAGAGAACGGCGGCTGCTTCCATGTTTGGCTCCTAGCTATAACAATGAGTCCATATCACTGTTCATCAAAATTTATAGACGCGATCGTCGACGCGCCAATGCCAATTAAGGCGGTACACCTTAAACCTTGCCTTGCGAGCGCAAACACGGAGATGGCCAGAGATGACCGTCGCTGGCATATCGCTTTCACACCCCCAGTACGATGATTGACGCACATATGCACCACGATTTATGCCGTGCATGCACATGTGCGTTAAGCCCAATCGTCACCACAGCCCATTTCCAATGAAATGGAATAAGACACCACGAATTACCATAATTTCCTGAGCCATCAAAATGCAATCGCGAACCATTTCAAGCAAATAGGTGTTGCCTCGAGAATCGTTGGTCCCGTCCTCACGCAAAGTTCGAATTACTTGAGTCGCGCAGTCGAAATCCGTCCGATTATGACTAAATGCATTGCGCAGAACCGGATTCCAACACTGCTTGATAAGGCCAGTAAATGGGCCCGTACCGACAGCGTTGAATCGTTTTGCCTTAGGGGCTTTAGAAAGTTTGTCGAACGACTTTGCACCTAGGTCTACGCCTTTGGACATGACATCGAACGCCCCGTTACATTCGATGTTGTCGAGCCCGATAAACAGAACAAGCAGGCTGCCAATAAGCTCATATTCCCGACAATAAAGCTTCTCAATATCACTAGGAGTGCAGCAGAACGTACCGTACTTTTCCAAGTCATAGGCGTCTCCCGCCATAAGAAAGGTAAAACCGTTGAGGAGAACCGGATAAGATTCAGCTACGGAATTCAGGACTTCGTTGATTTCAGCAAGCAGCGACTTGGCAGTCATATTGGTTTTGAGGTAGTAACCTGCTAGGCCGGAAAGCGCCCCTGCCTCTAGACCAGAAACGAGTTTTTCACATTCAACAGCGCGCTCATGCGCGTCACTTCCTGCAATCATGGGAAGACCGAGCCAAGACATTTTCGCAATTCGGCTCAGCAAGGGATAGTGTCGATTTTCCTCGCCGAGCAGTTTGCGCTCGAATTCCGAAAGAACCTTATCCGCACAATCGTCATGCCCATCGCAATACAGTTGAAGAGCGGTCCTCAGGGCAGGCCAGTCTTCGCGGTAATAATGAAGACAATAAACCATATCCCTCACGTACTCGCTGAGTTCATCAAACGGAATCAGCCCAGAGGTTCTGATAAAGGGGCTTGTCATGCAGGCACAATGTTTCACATATAATTTATATGACGGAAGCTCACCAGATAACTCCACCATAACTCGGGCGCAATCTAAATTTCCACCCATGGAGGCAACCGTGCCAGGGTCGAGATTAAAATCAATCAAAGCGCAGCTCGGGTCAAGGTGAACCGCTCCGTCGATGCGGTTCCGGCACTGCGGACACAAGTATCTAACCGGATAGTCATTAACAAATCCAGCCTGAACGCGTACACGATGCACGCATCCACATACTCCGCAAGTGACAAAGAAGTTCTTAACCACAAACACCTCTATTCAACCTCGCTGATTACGCGAATCAGAATTAACCAACCGATGCTAAATCTGATACAAAGGCTATAGAAGAGAATTACAAGATCCCCTCGTATCTCCCGCGAACATCCTCGAAATCGTGCTGTCATCCTTATTCTATAAAAAATGCCCAAAGCGACGCCTTGATAGCCCCTCGCAAATCGCCGAATCGGCAAATCCGCGATAGCGGCAAGATAATTCATCGGGCGAAAATCAAAAACCGGATAAACCTCGACTAGGGCGACCACAAGATTACGGCGAACGCCTCACTCGAAGTCCTTGTTCCTCAATCTCGATACGTAGCGATCGAGCTCGTAAAGGGCGTCAATGTAGAGCTGGGGTACATCTCGAACACCCCCCAATGTCAAAGCAAAACCCTTGGAAATGGAGTCCGCCGTCCTCGTTCGAATCTTCCGAGTATGTTACCAGGACGACATCACCGTCCCGAACGCTTTCGGTCTAAACGATACCCTCTATGTATAGGCGATAGAGCTTCGCCTTAGGAAAGCCATCCATGATTGACTTGGTGCGGACATCCACACAAATCCGTCCGCCGTCGAATCCGTACTTAGGGTGTTTGTTCGTTCTTTCCGGGTGCGCGACCACGAAAGAGCGGATAGCCTCAAGGAAGTCCAGGCAAAGCTCAAGCCTTGCCGGATCTGAGAACTCAAATCCCTTCGAGACATCGTCACGCAGGCAGTTCTTGACCTGCCAATAAGAGCGCTTAATCCAATCGGCGAGAACAATCAGGTATACGACATCCTTTGGCTTGCCGCTGAACCCGCCTTCGATTGTCGCGTTGAAATCCTGAATGCTGTATTCATTTTTCAGTATCAATTCCCACATCAACTTACGGCGAGCCTTGTCTTTCGCGAGTCACTTTTTACCTATGCCAAGGCCCCTTTTATCAAGTTGGGGGTGCGGATGATTTCTTGGACCGCGCCTAGGCGTATCCAAGCTTCCTGCGGTACTCCATTGGGCTCACCCACCCGAGGGACTTATTGATCCGCTCCTCACGATAGTACACAAGGTAGGCCTCGAGCCTCCCCATGAACTCCTCGGCCGTCACAACCTCCCAGTCCCTGTAGCGGAAGTGAGGTTGTATGCCTGCGGGTCGAACCCGTCGCCCTCCTCCGCGGCCATTTCCCGGAGCGCCGCGTCTATAATCTCCTGTAGGTCATCGTGTCTCTCGTTCACCTCAATGGTCCTCCTAACGCCGGCGTGTTGGCACCACCAGCGTAGTGGCGGCGGGGAGGCACGGTGGCCATTATTCGGCGATCGTAATTGGTCAAAATTATTTGACCAATAGCGGCTAAAATCGCCCGGCGCTAACAGCGCTTCGTTCGGCAAAAGACATCTACCCGAATGTCCGCCCCTGTTTTTATTGCTGCAATTAGCGCTGCTGTCCATCTTTAGCAGTCATGGTTCTTTGATTTGAAACTTGGGCTAGAACGTGAGGGAGCTGGGATCTCTATTCCCAGCTCCCTCACTATCCGCAGCCCTTGCTCTGCAATTTGTTTGCTGGAGGTGGTATCTCTGACGTCCGGCTTTAGGCCCAGTGCTTAGTCTTCCAATCTAAGCAAAACTTGCCGTTCTACTTCGGGAAAGGCGCTTGGCTTAATCATTCTTGCAGAGCTAATTCGACCTAGCTTAGATTAAGCAGCCGACATATCGCCCGCGCGGCTTTGCGGCCGCTTCATCTATATTCTAGTGTCTTAGTTTGTTTGGAATAGTCGAAATCCCCTCTTTGGTGATAGCAACGCCTCAATCAGCCGCAAAATAATAATTCATAGAAGTTTATACGCTGCTTAGTCGTCAGTCTTCTTCTGTTCCTCATGCGTTTCCTTGTTTTTCAGCAATGCTAGATAACGCTCGAGTTCAGAAAGAGAGCCGCGGTATTTTTCAAATCGACGAGAATCATAAAAATAGATAACGAACTGATTATTGTCATCTAAAAAGCCCACTCTTAAATCAAGGGGCTCATGGAAGTACTGGCTTCCAGCGTTTTGCGATTCATCAAAAATCGGGTACTGCAACTTTTCAATCACAATGGCAGGCTGTCTGTAGTTTGGCAGCGTACGATTTCGCATACCAGCCTTCCAAGAAACAACATCCCCTGCCGATAGCGATTCGTTAGAAATATACGCCTCATAGGATTTTTTTAGCTCTTGTACAGCGGAGTCATCGTCTTTGGACGCATTCAAAGAGTCGATAAACTTCTTCATATCGTCAGATTCCAAATTATGTGTCAGCAGGTTCCTTAATGCTGTGTCCTGCATCGCATTTTCATTCATATTTACCCCACTAAAATACTCTTGTTGCTGATTTGCTTATTAGCTAAATCGCTATCGTCTTTATATGTGTTTACATTACTTACTGTAGAACCGGATTTTTCGTATGCCTCGCAAAGTTCGATTCTGCATTTAGCAATGGAGCAGATTTTGGCGTATTCACCGATGGTGATCTGTACGTCATTTGTTAGATCGAGCTGTTTTGCTGCGCGTAAAAAAACAGAGGTGCTTGCATAAAGTGTTTCGATAATCCGCTTCGATAGTTCGTTTCCAGGCATGTTTAAGCACTTGGAAAGCGTACTGACTAGAGCGGTTTTGAACTCGTTGTCTAATAATGGCAAATACCACTTGACGGATTCACTAGAGTTAGTAAGACCCTTGTTCAGCAACGAAACAGAATCACGGATAATACCAACCGTTTTAACGACATCTGAATCGGAAGAGATATCACAATCCTCGCTAGAAAGATAGCAGTCTTTTGACTGTGGAAGAGCCCTTCCACACGACCTGAGTTTAGGCGCCGGATGCATAACCTTATACGCCGCAAACACCGACAGCAGCGCACACAGGCTAGACACTACTGAAATTAAGAACTCAAGGGCGTTCACTCTTCATCGCCATTCTCGCTACGGCCGAGACTCCATGCATCTCGTATTATCATTTCCAAATCATCAGCAGTAATTATGTACCCATCATCGCTTGTTTCATTTTCCCTATATTCATCAGACTCAGAGCTCGCATTGCTGCTAGCGAAAGACATGGCTGCTAAATATGCTGAAACGGCCAATGCAACCGATGAATTAATATAAGGAGACAGACTTGTCTGCTCATCAAAGAAGCGCGACTCAAACAGCGTCTGATTGACTGCCAGTCCACAAGACAACAAAAGCGAAAGCATAAGTAAGATAATTCCAACGCCCCATTTAATACCTGAATGAATTTTTGAACAATTGCCGTGAATCAACTCAACACAGAGAAGCGACGCAGAAGAAAAACTAAAGGCCGCTTTACTCAGATCACTCATAAAATACTCAAAGAAAGACTGTAGTCCGGAAATTCCAAGTAATATACCGCAGGCAATGGTGGGGAGTAGAATTCCGATAAGATTCCAGAAGAAGGCAATGCTAAATCCAAAAATAAACTGATGGCTTTGCCGAAAGCCGTTCACTTTATTAATAATATTCCTAATCAACTTGTTCAATCAGAATTGTCACCAGAATTCAGTAATTCATCTAGGCAGATTTATTCCAAATAAGGTAAAAGTTACCGAATTAAAAATAATCTATAGAGCGATCTCAGGACGAGTGTCGATTCATCGTTTAGCTTTCTTATAACCACAACGCCACCCTGTCAGTTAAAAAAATTTTGCGACTAGTGTCACGAACAACTCGCCGGCTGCCGAGTAGATACACAGGTTAATAGATCCACGTGGAACGACATATACAAACCTCGCACGCAACGGCGGGCTCTCGCACCGCTTGCAGCTGCCCGTCGCATGCCGCTAGCGGATGCCCTCACGAGCAACCTTGAGCACCTTGCGTTTGATCGCTCCCAGTTTGCCGCGAACGCGCTGCTTAAGAGACGACTTGAAGTCGTACTTAGCCATCAGTTCCTCGATACCCATCCTTGAAGCAAGATCTGCCATAAACTCATCGCACTTC
>CAVEDI010000267.1:0-6253 GCA_963614405.1 Oscillospiraceae bacterium
GTCTGATGGGCTTAAGCAATTAGGGGGCCATGGGCCAGATAGCGGCGTGCGTTGATGTAGGCGCAGGAAGTGGGTTCAAAGCAAGCGGAAGGCATCAAAGCGATTTCGCTCTTTGCTGGTTTGCTACTGCATGCGGGGATAGAAAATGGAAGAATATGATTCTGAATTCGAAGGGTTTTATTGATGATCGAACCGCTAATTGAGAATGAGTTGGGAATCGAACTTCCAGTCCGGACCGCCTCGCGGTTCAACTTCCTGTCCGTACCCCCTATAGACTGTTCTATTTCACGTATGGTCGCTCCTTACTCGTAAATGCGTAGTAATCCTTAAGCTCATATCCTTCGTTTACCCAGATTGTTGTCAGCTAAGTTATCCAGCTCGTTTTCATTCAGGCTATCCAGTGAGTTGGCGTAAAAGCGATTCGAAGATAATGAATCAACGGCATGAGATCCCTCTGTTCTATCGGGATTCTCATTGCGTTCCATAAAAATCTAGTTAGTCTATCTTTTAATATATATATATTCTTATTCCTTCAGTGGCAGAGAACGCTTCTGCCTGCATTGCTGTCCTGTTGCCTTTAGATGACGTATTGCGCCGTGCTGCTGTCTTTGATCTTTAAATTAAGCGGTAGCCAGGCTTTTGCGCCATTGTGATCTCAGGTCATTGCATTGGCCTGCCCCTAGATGGTCTACAGGCTGAAGGCAACTCTTATGGAGGCTATGATATGTCCGATGTCAAGAAACAGCACTATGTGCCGCGTTTTTATTTGAAGTCGTTTACTAATCAAGATGGCTTTCTTTATGCGGTGAAGCATGAGCTCGATGGGTTGGGACACATATTTAAAACCAAACCCGAAGGCATTTGTTTTGAGAGATATCTTCATGAGGTAAAGAGACGGGCCCCAATACATGGGGAGCGATTTATTGAACAAGGATCTGCTGAAAAGGCACTAAGCAAGATGGAGAATGGCCTTGCGAACAGCTACAGGCGACTCATAAAGCAATTGGATGCCGGCGGGTTTTCTGATACCGATGAGACCTGTGAACTGCTCGAACGTCTGATACTTCTGATTTCGTTATTACTCGTTAGAACCCCAAAATATCTTAAGAGAATAAGAAGTAATGCTGCCACCTACGCGGCTGAGTTGGAGTCGGGGGGATTCCTTACCGAGGATGATCGGAAAGAAATGGATGCCGAGGGCTTTGGCGGGGAGTTTGAATCGATTGTAGAACTTGCTATTCAGGATGTTGCATTGTTTAAGTTCTGTGAGGGCGCTCCGCTTTACTCGCTAGTTTCTTCGATGCTTAAAATGGATTGCAGTTTCTTCGTGGCGCCTGAGGGTTCAGAGTTTATAGCTTCGTCGTTGCCCGTCTTTCCTGAGTGGGTGGACATCCAAGATAGTGATCCCTATAGCATCTACTTACCATTGAGTCCTCGTTACGGAGTGGTGTTTAAGCAAAAATCAGAGGATGACCGTCTGGTGAGCATTTCTCACATTGATGGTGCCGCGGTCAATGTGATCAATCACGCGCTTATGCACAGCAATGACTCCTGGGATTTCCTTATCGCAAGAGACCGCGAGTGTTTGGAATTGCTTGTGAGTGAATGACGGGCCCTATGTGACCGTTAGGGCTACTGTCAATTTCTGTCCGCACAGACCAGTATGTTTTTCTCAACCTAATTTCATGGTATCTAGACTTGATATAGATGCGTCAGAGCGTATTTAAGGATTTTAGGCTTACTATAAAATTTAGTATTTAAAACAGACGTTGTAGGGACTATTGAGGGGAGATATCGATGGCTACGGTTAACGTTGTTGCTAACTACATATTGGACTCACTTGGATTTGTCTCTACGATGAAGCTGCAAAAGTTGACGTTCTACTCTCAAGCCTATTCGCTCGTGTATTATGATGCGCCGTTGTTCGAAAGCGATTTTCAGGCATGGGCCAATGGACCAGTCTGCCCCGATCTTTTTGTCCTACATCGTCGTCGATTTATTGTCGGTCCCGGCGATTTGGGCTCATCGAATCAGCCTGTATTGCTCAATCAAAACGAGCGGAAATCAGTTGATGAGGTTCTTTCGGTTTTGAGTGAATATGACGGCGATGAGTTGAGTAAGCTTACTCATGAAGAAGCCCCTTGGAAAAATGCAAGGGGAGGTGTCGAAGACGGGGAGCGTTGCTCCAGTGTCATCTCTAAGGATTCGATAAAAAGTTACTACTCTTCGCCGGCTTGCGAAAACCCTGTCTTTCAAACTGCCTAGGTGGTATCAATGAGGCCTCTCTCCAAAAACATGGCAAAACGGGCCGGTGTCATTCTTCGCGACATCAATGCCCCTGAGGATAAAGTTAAAGAGGCAAATGCCATTGTTTCGGACTGGAGAGAAGCTCATCAGGAAATACTCGATTTCTATCATGACCTTCTAAAAACGACGGCATTGAGTCTTGATTCTGACGCGCTTTGTGTGAGCCGATTAAAGAGGTATGACACAATTATCGGCAAGTTAAAGAGGCCGGGGCTGCACATGAATCTCAACCAGATGCATGATATTGCAGGATGCAGGGCTATCGTTGGCGACAATGACTGCGTGTTTGCTGTTAAGGATTGCCTCGAGGCTGCGCTGAAGAATAATTGCATACCGGGTATCAAGGATTATATTCACCAACCCAAGAAAAATGGATACCGAAGTCTGCATTTGATTTGCCAGCACGATTCTTCGCTGGCGGGCTTAAAGGACTTGTATTGTGAGATACAGATCCGCACCAGGTTGCAACATGAGTGGGCAACCGCCCTTGAGACATACGATGTCGTATGTGGTAGTGCCCTCAAGTTCGACAATGGCTCTTTGGATGAGGCACGCATTTTTGCTTTAATCTCAAATGTATTTGCAATAAAAGAGAATGCCGCCTTAGTGCCCTGTGTGTCAGCAGATCTTAATGAGCTGCGTAGCGAAATAATTGAACTTGACAATGAGCTGAAACTGCTAGATCGTCTTGCGGCATGCTCTGGCTCTGTGAGCGTCGTCGCAACAAGTGGTAACTTTAGCGATAACGCTTATTGTCTGATGTGCGTTGATTACGGGGAGCAAAAGACCGATCTGTTTATTTATGACGATTATGAAGACCTGCGAACTAATGAACTGTATACGAGGCAAGAAGAAATGAAAAAGGATTTGCAAGACGTGCTTCTTGTCAAGGTGTCGTCTCTGAAGGGCCTTCAAGAGGCCTATCCGAGCTACAGTATGGACATCAAGGGATTTCTTAATACGGTTAATGATTTTTTGGGACGTTAGTGTTCGAAGCCGCTGCTACGTTCACGGCAATTATGTCCTTGAATGCGCCGCCGATTCGTGAAATAAGTTAATTGTTCTTTTAATTGGACATTGCCGGACTCTTGCGCGATAGCGAATGGGGCCTTGTCCGATTCTCAAGTTCTTCCCCTGATATCATGACCATAGCGTTCTATTTGTCGACCTTTATCGGAGATGCCCTATGGTCCAGATCGATCCGATGGAATATCCAAAGTTTTCCGATTATTCATCCCATGCCCAGTCTTCTCCCAATATTCCTGTTGGGAGTGCGGGGATGATCGAGTCTTTAAGAACGATTCTGGATGTCTTAAAGCGCGGCCAATCCCTAGACGATGCCATTTCAATTGAGGGCTCAACAGCCAAGCTTTCTCTTGGCGAAGCTTGTCTTGCCCTGAGCCCGTGCGGATTGGTTGTTAAGACTCCTGAGGGATACATTCCTTCTGCAGAAGCGGAACGTTGGATTGACACGGGAGATAACTCCTATCTGGCTGCGTGCCTGGCAAGTCGTTGCAAATTCTTTAGCGGCATGATTGATGCGCTAGGCACGCCAAAAACTTCGGGTGAGCTGCGTTTGACGGCTAATGCCGAGTACGGAATGAGCTGGAGCAAGAAGGGTGAGGTTCAGCGACGTCTAAAGTGGGCTCGCGAGCTTGGCCTTGTTGAGTATCGAGAATACGAAGGATGCAGATACGCGCGTACGGCTCTAGGTGACCAATGGGTTTCTCAGATCGAAGTGGAGCCCAAGGGCGTCTTGGAGGAGTCTGCCTCCTTAAACTGGGTTGATCCTTCAAATTGGGCCGTCGAACTAGCCTTAAATGCCAAACAATCTGATCGCACGGATTCTATTGGATTTTTCGCTGGTGGAGCATCCGGTTTTATTGATGCCACAGTTGAGCTTCTTTCCATCGTTAAAAATGGTGGTGATGAGGCTGCAATCGTTCAGTTTTCAAACTTGTCCTATAAACTTTCCGAAAGCTCAACCAGGGCGGCGATTTCCGCACTTTCAAAATTGGGCTTTGTGCGGCGGTCGTCACTTACGACGTACGAATTAACCGCAATTGGCGACGCTTGGCTGTCTGAAAAATCTGCAGTTAATTTTGCATGCTGTTTTCACGCGGCGTTCTCTTGGGTATTCGAGCTTTTGCCGCTTGTTGGTTACAGCTCGTTTGATGTTAGATCACTCCAGCTGCTTCTATTCGAACGTTTTAACGTCAACATTTCCCATGATGCGCTAAGAAAGCGTCTTAATGTGTTGTTGAAAGCTGGCTTGCTAAAAAAGAGAAGCCAGATGAGTTATCAAGCAACTGAGCACTGCGATTCTTTTTTGAGCGGTTATGGCTTTAATTTCACCGTTGATTCCATTGGCAAGCAGGGGGTGGGACCCGAGCAGCCCGTGGCTACCGATGTCGACAAACTGATTGGAGAACTTTGGGATGCTTCGCGCGATTCCGGTCATCCCGATCGGCTGGAACGAGCTGTGGAACGGTGTTTTAGTCGCCTTGGGTTTAGAACGACTTTGTTGGGTGGGTCTGGTGACACAGATGTTTTAGCCGTCGCAAATGCTGCTTCGAGATTTTCTTATTCCGTGGTAATTGACGCTAAATCAACCTCTAATGGCGGGGTTTCTGCCTCACAAGTCGATTTTGATACGCTTGAGCTGCATCGTCGTAAGCACAATGCATCGTTCGTCGCCGTTGTGGGTTCAAGTTTTTCTGAAAAACGAATCTGCGATAGGGCTAAGGAACACGACGTCGCTTTATTTGGAATTAGCGAGTTGGAAAAACTCCTTAAGCTTCAAGAGGAGATTCCTCTCGTCTCTCAAGACTACAAAATTCTCTTTAAGTATTCGGGATCTATCGATCTTGGTTTATTGGAACCTGCTATTGCTCGCTTTAGGCGAACGACCAAACTGCTCGATTTGGTGCTCAGGGCGTTGCTTTCTCAAAACGAAGATAAAGAATTTGGCGGCTTGATGTCTAAGCGGGATGTTTACTGGTTCATGAAAAACGGCGCGTCCTCAATTGAAGACTTGTCAATCAGTGAGGTTGGGGAAATGCTCGAGTTCCTGTCCTCTCCTTTTGTTGGGTGCATTGGTAAGGATAAAGACGGATATTACGCTGTGGGATCTTTTGATGATGCTGCTAAGAGGCTTGTTCTGCTGGCTAAGGCGTGTAATGGGTAGCGTTGGCTTGGTCGGGAACTTGACTGCGTTCATATTGAAGTGCCCGTTCATCAGATTGTCGACATGCTGCTCTTGGGCTGCGAACTTCAGCAGATAGTTGATGTCGTCGTTAAGTATGGCGTGACCTCTCGTTGGTTGACGCGTCTCGGAACGCCCCGTGCGTTTCGGGCTGATGGCTGCCAGGATAAGGTCGAATATGGGCGGCTTCTACTGGTTGACGCGACAGTGGACAAACAATTGATATCGATTAGAATTAAACCAATTGCGGTGGAAGCCTTCGGGCGACACCTGAAGAGGGTTGATGCGTCGGCCCTCTTTTTGTTTGTATGTAAGATTCGGCCTGTCAAAACTTACATCTCAATTGGGAAAAGGCGAAATTTCGGGTGTTTTTCTGCTCGCATGCAACTTTACTGATGCTCATTTACTTGGCTCTAATTCGCAACGGATTCTTTGCCGTGGACTGACCGCGACTGTCCATTTCCTTAGAACGTGAATTGTGATGAGGCCTTGCGACGCTACGTCCGGTTTGGTCCGCGGGAACCGCCGAAAGGCGGTTTTCGCGTTCAAGGTGCTGGTCGAGGAAATCTAAAACAAGGGTCTGGTCTGCCGATCTTGGATTTTCACCGCGCTTCCGGAGTGAGCACCAACTTGGTTGGATGGTTTATCGATTAGGGGCTGTGTAATCTAGCATATGCCTTGTTATTTCTATTTAAATAGATACACTTAACTTATAAGTTAAGTGTATCTAGAAATGGGAGG
>CAVEDI010000268.1:0-5965 GCA_963614405.1 Oscillospiraceae bacterium
GGCGCCGGGGGTGGCGGCGGTGCTGTCGGCGCTTTCCGTGTTGACTGTGCTGGCGCCGGTGGATGTTGCGGTGCTGTCCTCTGCGGTATCTGCTGCCGCATTTGTGTTGGTGCCGTCTTCAGCCTTGCCCGTGTCGCTGCTCGTAGCATCGGCTTGCGCCTGCTGCCCTGCGGCTGCCTGAGGCTGGATGGCTTCCGCGACGGTTGCCATGGGCATCGTCGAGCTGACCATGGACGTGCACGCGATCGCGCAGAGCAGGTAGTAAAGGGGTCGTTTCATAGCGGAGCCTCTCGGTGAGCAGCCAATAGGGTCCGAAGGCAGCTCCAGGCCAGCACTCCGCACATATTTTGTTGCGGTTTATTTTACGGGAACCCCAGCCAGTATCAGCGAACTTTCTGGGGAAGGTTGGGGAGGGGGAGCGGGCCCGCTTTAGTCCCCGGCGGCGCTCTGACCTGTGCTGGGTTGACTATAAGCGATGCGGGAGCTTCAACATGAGGCCGTTTTGCGACTCTTCGAGGCTCGGCACCGAGACCTTCCAGGAAAAGTCTGTGAGTTGGCTACCCAGGTTCAACTCTGCATGGTCATACTCTTCGATTTTGTATCCAGGGTGCTTGGTACCGGGCCTCAGACGGCACACGACCGGGTTCGACCTGATGATTCGATATTCCTGCTGGTAAGCGTACTTGGGCGTTTTGATAAGCGGGTTGCAGATCGTGCCTTGGAAAATATCGTCGATCAGCTTTGGTCCGGGGATGCCATAGGAGATGGCGCTGTGGGAGTTTGCGTCCCCGCCGCCGGTGGTGTGGCTGTCCGTAAGGCGCGCGAAGCTGTCGTACTGCATAATGCCGATCCACTCGTCCGCGCACCCGAACTCCCGGATCATTCGTATCGGGATTTTCACGGTGTTGTCGACGATATTGTTCTCGCGGACCGTGTACATGCAGTAGATGGGCAGTCGGTAATTGCCGTAGATGCATGCTGGGAGGACCATGGACGCTTCGAGCGGATCGCCCTGCTCGCCAGGCAGGCCATTGTAGTATTCGGCCGCGTTCATGTAGAGGCGCCCTTTCAGCAGGTCGTCGATGTACGCCTCCTTGGGTGCGAACTTGAGTAGGTAGGCGATGGTGCCGCTGGGCATGGCGCGTCCTTTCTTTGGTAGTGATGCCTCGGACCGCCATGTGCGGCCAGGTTCTTTGCTACCAAGGTAAGGGCGCCACGCGGGACCCTCGTGCAGGAATGGTGCGCGCCTGGCGCTTGCTGGGGTTGTGATCGCCTGCGGCGCTGGGGCACACGCTTGCGGAGCGTTCCGGTAGTTGTCATTGGGCAGGTGAGCATCGGCTGGCGTCATCTTTCAACGAAATCGGGAGGGGTCCGTGATTGACGGTGCGGCCAATTACGGCTGCGGCTGCGTCTTATAGGCGTTGGCGAGGACCTGAAAGGGCGGTCTTGCCTCGTCCGCGTCGAGTGCAAGGAGCTTTATTCCGCCAATGAAGAGCGGGCGATCCCTGTCGATTGGCGTAGCTCCTCGGTCTGTTACGAGGCCGGTCTAAGTTCTTCGTTTCTTTCCCCCGAACGCAGGACTGATACTCCTTTTGCGCAGCGGCGCGGCGAGCAAAGTGTTTGATATGTCGAAGTACTAAGTCACGGCAATTCGGTTCGCGTGGAGTGCCTGGGCGATTTCGGACCTCGAGCGCCCGGCTGCATCAAACGACCGCATATCGTTCGCTTGATCCATGGGCGCGGTCGTCTGTTCCATTCTTCCCGTGCTGGTTAGCCAAAGTGGCCAGCATTGGAAAGCCATACGGCGAGGGTCGCGCGCCGGTTCCCGGGCGCGACCCTCTTGCTTAATCGGCTCAATTCTTAATGATCACTGTGCCCAATTCTCGGCGACCATTCGGACCACTTGTAAGCGAACGTCAACAATGGAATCTAAATCTTGCGAACTAACCGCTCTGGGTAGGCTGTATTAGTGTCTTGACGATGCTGGGAACATATAGGTGGTTCGGTTTCAATATGATGTTCATTCATGAATCGGAGATTGATCAGAGACGCTTATTTTGCCATTTGCTATGGAGAAAGCCGGCATAGCTGTCTGATAAATCTTAAAACAGCCGCTGTTGGTCTCAGCGTTGTTCCGCTATTTTCATGTTTTGCTGGTTGATGCCGATCTTGTTACGGCGCATGCTTCCTATGAAATAATGATGTTTTGCAATACCTTTTCCGGAGGGGGTGCTGGTCAATGGACGAGCGTATTTCACGTCTTAATAAGGTTCAACTTGGTAGTAAGAAACCGTTCGTTGACAAAGAGACCGCTCACTTTGAATGGGAGGATATAGGCCTCCTATCATTGCTTGTTGACGGTCAGCCTCCTTTGGAGTGCAGGTGCTATTCGGATGACAATCGTCAAGAAGAAGAAAACCTTGCAGTTAAAATCGCGAGCAGAATAATGCGAACATATGCTTCAGACTATGATTTAGTTAAGTTCGAAGCCTCATTTAGCGATGCTATTGATTCTGCCCATGGGCATCTACGAGAAAGACTTTGCGAAATCGAGTTTCAAGTAGTTAAAAATGTCAAAATGCTGAAAGGTCTTTTAATTTATGGCGGGGGCGGTATTGGAAAAACCCGTTTTCTATACGACCTTTGTATTGGTTTAGAAGAAAAAGATCGCCCATTTGTAGCTTGTTTCAATCAAGGTGCTTTTGCTGAATTGAATAGAATCGGATTGCGTGCCTTCAAAAATCTGGCCCAAGATGGTTGCACGCTCATTATTGACGCATGCAATGAGCTCGAAGGGGATGTGTTCGGGTTTGCAGCTGAGTTAATTTGCGAGACTTTGAAGAACCCAAAAAGTAACGTAATAGTTAGCACGCGTTCCGAATCTCCGACATCTCGTTTTCATGAATTGCAGTCATTGGTTCCAAGCTCAATTGAATTTGAGGGCGTCAATCCCCATCGAGTTTATGACGCCCTCTCTGAATGCTCTGATGAGCTGATAATTCAATTTCAGGACATGCTGTTTTCTCGAAACCCTAGAAACCTTAATGCTGTAATTAAGAAACTCAAAGTAATCAACGATGGATATGGGCCCAATAATGCAGTAGCTCAAAGAAGTTCTATGGTCGAAAGTAGTATTAAGGACGCCTTATCACGGAAGAGGTGGATAGAAACAAAATCGATTTGTAAGTGCTTACTAAAAACCAGCGCATTGGTTTTTAGTAAAGAGGATGCCGATTCATTTTTAGGCTACGACTCTTCGCGTTATCTCGCAGAAATGCTCGAGCAGGGATTTATCCAGTCCTTTGAATATGACGGAACAAGATATTCATTTACCAGTGAATCACAGATTCGTTTTGTAATGGCGCGCTCGCTAAATGACGAGTTCAATCAAATTGACAGTACGAAATTAGATGAAGACGAGCTTATAGATACAGTTGCAAAAATAGCCGCAAGTAAGTGCAGCTTTGTAAATGATTATGAGATTGTTCAGGTATGTGTAGATAGGTATCTTGGTCGAGGAGCTGTTTTTTTAGCTAAATTACTTCGCGCACTTGAAGAAAATGGCCAAGAACTAGAATTTGACAGATTGTTCATTCAGACAGTCTTTCCTATTGATTGGGACTTCGAATCTTTCAGTGCTATGTGGTCTATGGATGTACGGTGGGCATTCATGTGTTTTGCTGGGGTCGTAAACACCCCCTTTAATTTAGTCCACTTTGTTCAAAACCTCCTGTTTAAGAGCCCCTCAATCGTTGACGCTATCTTTCGTGAGAATTGGAATGATTTCTCTCTCCATCCCTTGATCTCACGTCTTCAAAACATTACTGATTACGTATCCCATACGGGTCGGGTGCCTTCGGGTGCCAAGGACGAATGGGTATGGCTTTCTGTTTGGTGTTCCTTTGCATCGAATATGAAGCTGCGCGCTCTAAGCCAGCGCCTCATGTTCTTTCTAGCCGACTCCGATTCATCGGTGGCAGATTTCCTTATTGAGGCATGGCCTGACGTGCATGACGTATATGCTCGCAGGGCAATCGCCAAGACATTAGCGCATTTGAGCATTGAGACTCGATGCGGTGATGCCGTTGAGGGTTTTCTTGATAGGGCGGTTGGCGATCCTGAGATTACAGACTCAATCGTTATCTCTTATTTGTGCATGACATCTGGGGGCAAGTTATCTCCGGTTGATTTTTCAGCTAAAAATTACTACTTCGCTTTTCGTGACTTTAAGCCGTCGAAAAAGAATGTCGATTGTTTTATTAAGCAAGTCAATAGAATTGACTTGCATCTAAAAGGCTACCTTCCTCTCAATGTTTACACATTGAGAGACGGACTCGATTTTGGCTATTCGGCTAGATTTATTAGTGCGGATGCCAGCTCTGTTGCGGACTGGAACCGATCGATAAGAGCTTTATTAAAGTGTCCCATGGCTGGTGATTGTAAAGGGCTGATTGTAAAGCATGATGACTTTGGCGAAATATTGCCAGTAAATTTTGATGTTAGGACGCTAGATAAAAAGGTGCTGTTGGATTGTGCGGTGGCCCTTACAGATAAATGGCTGCATGTCTATGGCGGTACTCTGGATGACTTGCTTGGAGATTTTGTATCTGTGGATAGTAGAACTCCAAGTATGGTTAATCCTAACTTCAAACCGTTTGATCTGGCAATTCATGAGCTACTTGGATCTCTGTCGGCGAATTATTACGTTGATGGAATAGTGCTGGGCGGTGAGGCTCCCAGCACTGTTGGATTCGCTCAATATGAAGAGACCGCCGAGCAAGAACCTGGCATTATACATACTTGCTCTGCTTCTGCCGACATGCGAATAGATACTGCAAAAGCCAAGATTGAGAGACGGTTGGTATCTCCTCTCGATAAAGAGCGCGCTTGGTTTAACGATACTGGAGAGGCACTTATTGAGATAAAGGGACTCATCGAGTCCCTTCGATTGGGAAAAGTCGAATGGATTCCGCTTGCCTTTTCTGTTAAGAAGAGAGTCCATAGCGATAACGAGCTCCAATGCTCGAATGAAATTATCGTTTCAATAGCAATTAACAGCGAGAAACACATTAGTGGATGCACGGATGATAGGTATTTAACTATTGAGCACGCTTCATATAAGGGCAACACAAGGGACTTCCGAAAAGCTCATGGGAGTAACTGCGTGGATCTTGAGGCTCCAGACCGTCGCAGTGTTTCTGTTGAGCGAAATAATATACTGCTCCCTCCTCCTACCCTTGTAGATATGCTGGACCTATCGTTTAATCCACGGAACGCTTGTTTTGAACGTGATGACGAGGCAGTCATTCTTTGCGACGGTAATCCGGGAAATTACTATGAGGAGCCTGTTCATAATTTAATACTCATCCGTCGGGATGAGCTAGAAAAGGTGGCTCAGACTGCTGATCTTAGGTATTTCGCTTTCACAGAAAGATATCAAGAAGAGTTTGGCTATGACAATGCCTGCGATCGCCACTGGGAGCTTGACCTGACTGGGAACGAGTTGGCCTCATATCCAAATAATGGCGGGAGAAATAATTCGCAGGCCAATCAAGCTTGCTTTGAGTGCCGATTCTCGTCTACCAATAGGGAGCTTGAGAGCGAGGAGAATGCCGCGAAGATACAGAAGATAATAGACGTTCTGACCGAAAACGATACGGACAAGCTTTGCGGCCTTTAAGCCGCACGAAAAATCTGATTTACATAGAGAGGGTTGTTACAGAAACTATAAAAAATAATTCAAGGCAATCCTCTCATTTATATCAATTAATCAGCATTTACATTAACTTATTTTTTACGGTTCATAAACCAAATTTCCTTTACTGTCATAAACCTTATAGCCTTCCGCTTTATGCGCATCGGCCGTCTTTTTTGCATTATCCAGAATTTTAAATGCCCCTACTTGTGATGCAGCATCGCTTGCCGATTTACGAACTCGAAAAAGCGAATCATTAACCCGCTCGTT
>CAVEDI010000269.1:0-5739 GCA_963614405.1 Oscillospiraceae bacterium
ACGGCGGTGTCGACAACAGTGTCCATTATTTCCGAGATGAGAAGGGCCTTGAGGTCGATCTGATCGTTGAGCACGACGGGCGCTGGGGAGCCATCGAGGTCAAGCTGAGTGATGCGAAAGCAGACGATGGAGCGAGAAATCTCAAGGCGCTGGAGAGGAAAGTGCTCTCCAATCCTGCCGCCCAGAATACCGCGCCGGCGTTTTTGGCGGTCGTGGTTGGAAAGGGGAGCATTGCCTACACACGCGACGACGGCGTGGCGGTGATCCCCATGGCGGCACTTGGGGCGTAGTGGTTTTGCGGGCGTGCCGTGCTTCCTTTACCGAAAATCCATTTGGTAAACCAGATGCTCGCGGATAGAATAAAGTCGACGGCAGCCCAAATAGTGAAGAGCTGGGCAGCGCCGTTGCTTGGTCAAGAGGTCAGTGCCTTAATGGCAGCGACTCGTTATGCTTCGAATGCTGCTTGAGTGCCTCGGAAAGTTCGATAAGCGCCGTGAAGAGCGAGACCAAAGCAACCAAGAGCTCTACGAGCTCTGATGGGCCCGGGATGACCTCTGATTCAAGTCACCGGGCCTCAATCTTTTTCATGCATTTGAATAGAGTGGGCGACTCTCTTGGGGCCGTCTGCATGGCGTGTGCTTGACGCGTGGCATTGCGTCCCGCTTTTGTGTCCGCACGAGCGCCTATCCTTACGGCAATGTAGCCGCTCATGTAGCGAGCGGCAGTTGACGGAGAAAGGCCCTAACCGTGTCAGCTGAAAAGACGCCGTGTATCTCGGCTATCGATACGACGAACTTTGCGCGCCAGATTGTGCTGGACCTTGAGTTTGCGCCGGTGCCAAAGCAGCGCCAGCGCCGTGGGTTGCGCCATGAGATTATCGAGGTCGGCGCCGTCAAGCTCGATTACCGCGGCAACGTTATGGGCGAGTTCTCACAGTTTGTGCAGACGGAATTTACCGAAGGCGTTGCGTTTCCCGTCCGCGAGCTTACGGGGATATCGGCGGTGGATACCGCGATGGCCGATCCGCTATATGTGGTGATCAAAAGGCTCAGCGATTGGATCGGTCGCTACTCCGCCCAAGTGGTCTGTTGGAGCGGGACGGACCGTCGACAGCTTTTGACCGAGTGTCAGGCAAAGCACATCGACCTTTCCGCATTTCCTACGGACTGGGCCGACCTGCAGGCGTTTTACACCTCGATCATGGACGTGGGCAGCCACGGGTGCGTCTCGTTGAGTGACGCGGCAACGTGGTTTGGCATCGAGTTTGACGAGTCGACGGGGCACGCCCACAGCGCCCTGGCCGATGCGCGCGTGACCGCCAAGTTGCTCAAGCAGGTGATGGACGGGGACTACCGCGTGAGCCCGCGCGCCCAGGAAGTTCGCCAACGGTGGGGGATGGGCGAGCGAGCCCAGACGCGCCTTTCCAACAAGTGCCCCGAGCTGGGCGACCTGCTGCTGAAGCTGAAGGCGGAGGGGAGGTAGGCGGGGCTCCGGGAATGACCTCTGACTCAAGTCAACGGGGCTCATTTTGCTTTCTTTGGAGCTTTCTCACGGGGCTGACTTTACTTCGTCTCATTTAGTATAAAGCGGCTGCTAGATTGCATAGTGATGATAAAATTAATCAACTCAACATCAATAGCTGTCGCTTTGCGCAATGAGGGGTTCCGAGACGTATGAACGAGTCTGACACACGGCTTAAACTCATTGATCCTGCGATTATGAAGTCGTGGGATCGCAATACCCAAGTCTTCACTGAGTATTTCTTTACCAGTGGCGAGATTGTTGTGCGCGGAAGTATGGTCACCCGTAAAGACAAGAAGAAGGCTGACTACCTTCTGATGTATGCTCCGGGCATCCCTATCGCAATCGTCGAGGCTAAGGATACGGAGCACACCGTTGATGCCGGTCTCCAACAGGGGATGGGATATGCCCAGCTGCTCGATATTCCGTTTGCGTACAGCTCAAACGGAAAGGGTTTTGTTGAGCACGATTTTCTTACCGGGAAAGAGCGCGCTCTTGCCATGGACGAGTTTCCCACTCCGGCGGAACTTTGGACACGATACTCAAAAGCTAAGGGGCTTGAACATCCGTATAGCCAGGAGATTGTGACCGCTCCGTATTACCAGGAGCACGGCGGCAATCATCCTCGCTACTATCAGTGCATCGCCATCAATCGTACGCTTGAAGCTATTGCGCGAGGTAAGAATCGCATCTTGCTCGTTATGGCAACGGGAACGGGAAAGACTTTTACGGCTTTTCAAATCGTTCATCGCTTGCGACAGACTACCGAGGTTCGTAAGGTTCTCTATCTGGCGGACCGCAATATTCTCGTCGATCAGACCATAGACGGCGATTTCAAGCCTCTCAAGAGGGTTACAACCAAGGTCGTAGGTCGAAAGCTCGATTCTGCTTACGAGGTCTATTTCTCGCTCTACCAACAGCTTGTTGGAGAAAACGGTGAAGAAATATTCCGCGAGTTCGACTCGGAATTCTTCGATTTGATTATCGTCGACGAGTGCCATCGCGGAAGCGCCGCGGCGGACTCCGCATGGCGTAAGGTACTTGAGTATTTCAATTGTGCAATTCAAATCGGTATGACGGCTACGCCAAAGGAGACTGAAGAGGTTTCAAACATTACCTACTTCGGCGAACCTGTCTACACCTACTCCCTTAAACAGGGAATCGAGGATGGCTTTCTCGCCCCGTATAAAGTTATTCGTCCTAAGCTGAACGTCGACATTTACGGATACCGTACTGAGGAAGGCACCATAGATGATCGCGGCGAAGCTCTGCCCAAACGTGTTTTCGAGAAGCAAGACTTCGACAGCGAGATTGTCATCAAAGAGCGCTACGAGGAAGTTGCCAAGCGGATAACTCAATTTCTAAAGGAGACGGATCGTTACTCCAAGACCATAGTCTTTTGCGTTGACATCGAGCATGCCGAAAATATGCGACGTGCCCTTGTAAACGAGAACGCCGATATCGTAAGAGATCACCCCACCTACATCATGAAGATTACGGGTGACGACAGGGAAGGTAAGGCTCAGTTAGATAACTTCATCGACCCCGACGAGAAATACCCGACCATCGTTACGACTTCGAAGCTTCTCACCACTGGTGTTAATTGCAAGACGTGTAAGGTAGTCGTGCTCGACAACAAGTTCGGTGAGCACGGAATGACGGAGTTCAAGCAGATTATCGGCCGCGGAACCCGTATCTGTGAGGACTACGACAAACTCTATTTCACCATCCTCGATTTTCGTGACGCATCGCGTTTGTTTGCAGATCCCGAGTTTGATGGCGAACCTGTTGTTGTGTTTGAGCCTAATCCGGGTGACCCCATTGCGGATCCGGGTCCCGGCGGCAATGGCGGCAGTCCCGTTCCGCCTCCGTCTCCGATCGTAGACCCACCCGTATTGCCGCCGGACGATCCGTCCTCCCATGTGAAATATCACGTTCATGGGGCCGACGTCTATGTAGTGTCGGAGATGGTGCAGTATTACTCCTCCGATGGCCTTCTTGTAACTGAGAGCCTTAAGGACTATACGCGAAAAAACATTCTCGGCGAATACGACACTCTTGACCACTTCCTAGCGGCGTGGAACTCTGAACATAAGAAACAAGCGATTATCGATGAGCTGCGCGCGCGTGGCGTATTCCTGGATGAGCTGCGGCTCGAGACTGGACAGGAGCAAATGAGCGACTTTGACCTCATTTGCCACATTGCTTACGACCAGAGACCTCTTACGCGCAGCGAGAGAGCCAATAGTGTCAAGAAAAAAGGCGTGCTCTATGAGTATGCCGGCGTCGCGCGTGAGGTCCTTGAAGCGCTTCTCGACAAATATGCGACGTCGAACCTCGTAGACTTGGACGACACCCACGTCCTCGACCTCGAGGAATTCCGTCGGTTTGGCAGCCCAATGAAGATCGTCGCCGCATTCGGCGGCAAACAACAGTACATTCAGGCAGCGCAGATGCTCGAGGACGAGCTCTACATCGCATAGAGAAAGGTAACGATAGCAAATGGCACTGGGATCTCTCGTAAAGACCCTGCAGAACATCATGCGCAAAGACGCCGGCATCAATGGCGATGCGCAGCGCATTGAGCAGATGACTTGGCTTTTCTTCCTCAAGATTTACGATGCCAAGGAGCAGGAGTGGGAGTTTCACGATGACTCCTATCAGTCCATCATCCCCGAGCGCCTGCGCTGGTATAGCTGGGCGCACGATGCGAAAGACGGCAAGGCGCTTACTGGCGATGAGCTTCTCGACTTTGTGAACAATGATCTATTCAAGACTCTTGAGAGTCTTGAGCTTGCACCTGATGCGCCTTTGCGACACGTCGTCGTCAAGGCTGCTTTTACTGACGCCAACAACTACATGAAGGATGGGATTCTACTTCGTCAAGTCATCAACGAGATTGACGAGTCGGTTGATTTTACCGAGTACAAAGAGCGCCACGCCTTCGGTGAAATTTACGAGACCATCCTGAAAGACTTACAGTCCGCGGGTAATGCCGGCGAGTTTTACACGCCCCGAGCGGTGACTGACTTTATGGCCCAGGCACTTGCGCCCAAGCTCGGCGAGACTGTGGCTGACTTCGCGTGTGGCACGGGCGGCTTTTTGACGAGCGCCCTCAAGATTCTCGACTCCCAGGTTCAGACTCCAGCCGATCGTGAACTCTATGCAAGATCGGTCTACGGCATCGAGAAGAAGCAGCTCCCTTACCTGCTGTGCGTGACCAACATGCTGTTGCACGATATCGATAATCCTGAAGTCTTTCACGATAACTCTCTCGAGAAGGATGTTCGCGAGTGGAAGCACAAGCCTGACGGCCAGTTTGACGTCGTACTTATGAACCCGCCCTATGGCGGGTCCGAGAGTGCATCGGTGCAAAACAACTTCCCTGTTGCACTCCGTAGCTCCGAGACCGCAGATCTATTCCTTGGACTCATTCTTTATCGTCTTAAGCGAGGCGGCCGCGCTGCTGTTATCATTCCGGATGGTTTTCTCTTTGGCCAGGATAGTGCAAAGACGGAGATCAAGCGTCGCCTGCTTGAGGACATGAACTTGCATACTGTCTTGCGCCTTCCACAGAGTGTTTTCGCTCCGTACACGAGCATCACTACTAACGTTCTGTTCTTCGATAATACGGGGGCCTCTGAGGGCGTTTGGTTCTATCGCATGGACATGCCCGAGGGGTATAAACACTTCTCTAAGACCAAGCCCATTAGGATCGAACATTTTGCACCTGTAAAGGAATGGTGGGAGAACCGTCGGGATATCGAGGAAGACGGCAATCCCAAGGCCAAGTACTATACGGTTGACGAGTTGCGAGACGGCGGTTTTAACTTTGACGTGTGCGGCTATCCTCACGAGGAAGAGGAGATCTTACCGCCTGACGAACTGATCAGGAACTACAAAGAAGAGCGCGCTAAGCTCGATGCCGAGATTGACCAGAAGCTTGCTCGTATTTGCGAGATTCTTGGGATTGAGGCGTAGATGAAGGCAAAAGACCTGAAGAACTCGATCCTGCAAATGGCGATTGAGGGAAAGCTCGTTCCACAAGACCCGAGTGATGAGCCTGCAAGCGTCCTGCTTGAGCGTATTCGTGAAGAGAAGCATAAGCTTATTGCTGAGGGTAAGGCTAAATTCCCGAAGGGCGGGGAGAGCATTATCTATATCGGTTCCGATGGCTCCCCCTATGAGAAGAAGGTGGATGCCAAGGGTCGCGTGACT
>CAVEDI010000270.1:0-5677 GCA_963614405.1 Oscillospiraceae bacterium
GGTGGGCGTCGCGTCGGCTCAGCTCGCGGTGACTTTAACGCTGCTGGTCCTTAATGCCCGGTTCGCGATCGTTAAGCTCGGCATGAAGTTCGATATCTCCTGCTTCGACGGGTCTCTCTTCCGCGCAATTGCTGCATTCAGTGCATGGATCTTTGGTAACCAGGTCTGCGAGCTGGTCAACCAGAGCGTGCCGAATATGATCCTCGGTGCGCTCTCAGGTGCGGTGACGGTCTCCGTTTTCGCGGTCTCGATCAATATCAGAGGCATTTTTGTCTCACTTTCCACCGTTATGTCGAACGTTTTCGTGCCCAAGATTAACCGCATCGTGGCCGAGAGCGACGACAATGCAGAGCTTACCCGTCTCATGACGCGAGTGGGCCGCTACCAGATGTTTCTTTTCTGCTGGGTCTACTGCGGGTTTATTCTTCTCGGCCGTTTTTTCATCGTCAAATGGGCCGGCGAGGGCTTCATGGACGCCTATTGGCTTATCAGTACTATGGCGCTTCCTTTGGTCATTCCGCTCTGCCAGAACACGGGTATTGAGATTCAGCGCGCCAAGAACAAGCACAAGGCCCGTTCCGTTGTCTATCTCTGCATGGCTGGCATTAACGTTGCGTTTACCTGGGTTATGTCGCCTGTTTTGGGCTACTGGGCTCCAGCCATCGCCTACATTCTGAGCATCTTGTTGGGCAACGGTATCTTTATGAACTGGTACTACCAGAAGAAAATTGGGCTCGACATGGGATTCTACTGGCGCCGCAATCTGCCCGTGCTGCTGGCCTCCGCCTGTGTCCTCGTAGTGTGCCTGTCGGGATCTTGCCTTGCGCCCGTCACGGGCTGGGTTATGTTCTTCTGCTGGGGTGTCGTCTACACCGTTCTGTTCGCGGCTGCCATGTGGATCTTTGTGCTCGATGCCGGCGAGAAGAAGATGCTCGCCGCGCGGCTACCGTTTCTTCGTTAGGAGTTCGCTGTGCCTCATGATGAGATAAAGATATCCAAGCTCGGTGATGCCTGCTGCGGCTGTGGCGCATGCGCCGCCAAGTGCCCTAAGGCCTGCATTTCCATGCAAGCGGACGACTTCGGCTTCGTGCGCCCTGTCATAAATGCCGATGCGTGCGTCGGGTGTCGTGCTTGCGAGTCGGCGTGTCCCGCGCTTGCCAAGGGCGCAGGTGACGAAGCCCTTGAGGTTCGCTGGGCCAAGGGAAAGTCTGGCGAGCTGCTGGAGGCATCTTCCAGCGGCGGCGTCTTCGGCCTTCTGGCGCGTGACGTGCTCGCGGACGGCGGTGCCGTGTGCGGTGCCGCCTGGGCTGACGGTTGCCGCCGCGTCGAGCATGTCGTAGTCGAGGATGTTGCGTCCCTCGACCATGTCATGCGATCTAAGTACGTTCAGAGTTCCGTGGACCGAGAAGTTTACGAGGGAGTCCGCGATGCAATCCGTTCTGGGCGACGGGTGCTGTTCGCTGGCACCGCGTGCCAGGTAGCGGGCATCAAGCGCTATCTGGGAAAGGCGGGGGAGAGCAATCTGCTCTTGACTGTCGACGTCATCTGCCATGGCGTTCCGGCACCGCGCCTCTGGTCTGATTGGATCGACTACAAGAACTCGCTCCGCGGTTCAAGCGTCTGCGACGTTAATATGCGGAGTAAGACAGCCGGATGGCTGTCTTACTCCGCTATGTATAAATACATAGCGGAGAAAGACCCATCTTCTTCTTGCGAGTCCACCATTTTCAATCGAGACTGGTATATGAAGGCGTTTTTGGCCAACGCTTCGCTGAGATCCTCGTGTTTCATGTGCCCGGCCAAAAGGGGCTGCGGCTCCGATATCACCCTGGGCGACTTCTGGGGATTCCAAGGTATCCATCCCGAAGTTGACTATTCAAAGGGCGTCTCTGCGGTTATTTGTAATACCGAGAAGGGCTTCACGGCTTTTAAGGGCATTATGGCCTCCGTTGACTGTGACGATGCGACCATCGAGCAGGTTCTCGCTGGCAATCCTAGTCTGGTCAAATCGGTTGCCCCGTATGAGAAGCGCGATGAGTTTATGGCAGATCTTGCTTCAGGGATGGGTATTGAGGGACTGATGTCTAAGTACGACTTCAAACCGTCTCTAAAGCAGCGCTTCCGTGGCAAGCTCAGAGCGGTCAAGCGCAAGGTGTTCAAGGTCGTTCGCAAGGGCGGTTGCTAATGGCACGAGATAGGTATCTGCAGGCGATACGAGGTCTTGCTATTGCATGTGTGGTTTGTATCCACTGCCTTCCCCAGTGCGCTGCTTCGGTGGTGCTGAGACCGTTTCTTAATTGGGCGGTTGCGGGTTTTCTCTTCCTCTCTGGGTTGCTTACGAGCGAGTCTAAAATTTTGAGGGGGGGGGTCTCGCTAAGCGCCTGCACAAGGTGCTGATACCTTATCTGGTATGGTCCGGCATCTATCTGGTGGTTACGCAGCGGCTGACTGCGGGTGGAATCGTCAAGGGCGTTCTGTTCGGGACGTCATCTGCACAGATGTACTATCTGCTCGTGTATGCGCAGCTTGTGGTGCTCACACCGCTGCTGTACCGGGTTCTTCGGTCGCACCGTCTTTTGTTCTACTGCGTCACGCCGGTTTTTCTACTGGTGCGTGAGATTGCAGCAATCGTTGGGGTTGCCCTACCGCAGGTCCAGGTGCTCTTTCCGGCTTGGCTTCTGTTCTACGTGCTGGGTCTTGATTGGGGGAAGGTCGGACGTGCTGCGACTCGGAGGTGCTCTCTTTTGCCTGGGTTGCTTGTCGCCTGTTTATTCCTTCAACTGGTATCTGGCTTTGCGTGGTTGGCGCGGGTCGATTACAACATGGCCACGACGCAGCTTAAGCTGAGCTCGATGGCCACGTCTGCGGTACTTGTGGTGTTGATTGGTCTGACAGGTCACCGCCTGCGGCAGCTATTTGCACGCAGTCACCTCGTAAAGCTGGGTGACCTCTCCTTTGGAATCTACCTGTGCCATATCTTGGTGCTTAGCGTGGTGACTAAGGTGCTTGGTTTTGTTGCGATTCCGCTACTGATGGCAACTGTCGTTAATCTGGCAGTTACGCTTGTGGTCTCTGCTTGTGTTGTTGCTATGGGAGCTACACTGCTACCGCGCAAAGTATGCGAAGTGCTCGGTTTTGTTTAGCTTGGTTATGCTCCGGTTATTCCTCCACCAACCGGGATCTTCCTTTTGATCGTGGGTTGTCTTTGGGTACAGCATTGCTTGATTTGATACGTTCACTGTAGGATATGAAGCAGCGATTAACACGCACGTTTTATGTTGGAGCGGGGCGGTGGATGGCCTCGCTACTTTCAAAAGCGGCGGAACGAGACGATTTGGGTATTTCGTTGGCGACGCTGCATTACATCTAATTTAGAGAGATACAATTAGTCAGGCGTTTCAGTTCAAATTAAGGTGGGCTAATGCTTAAGAATGAGCAGGTTGGATTTAACTTGCTAAAAACCAAGGACGTGTACGCTATCTTGGATGGAGATAAGTCATTTCGTTCAGATGCGCTTGATGAAGATGTCTCTCTTCCGTATCAATCGGGCCCTATGTTAGTTGAGACGCTCAATAAGTTTGGAATAGATGCTACGTATGATTCATCTAGTCGCTGGATGTATGTGAATGTCTTGCTTGAGCATTGCATTGAGAATAATCGTGTCTCTGATATGTTGGCCTATTTCTTTAGCCTTGAACGCTTTAAAAATGACTTTTGCGGCTTGACGCCGGAGGAAATTAAACGGAGACATGGCGCGGTTGTTGAGGGTGCTATCGCTGCCATTAACAGCGTACTATTCTTTGGCGGACATGAACTGAGATGTTTCGGTAATAACTACGTTATTGTGTCAGTCGATGACGTGCCCGAGATGTCTATTCCTTCAATCAACACGATAGACCGTTCTTATATTAAAGATATGGCCGATAGGGCCCAGGATGATATTGAACTAGGGAATTTTGATAGCGCTCTCACTAAAGCGAGAACATTACTAGAAGAGGTCTTCTGTTGGGCTATCGAACGCAAGGGGGAACAGCCTTCGAGCAGTGGCGATGTCGGAAAAATGTTCTCTCAAGTCAAATGCCTTTATAACATTCATGCTGATAAGACAATGGATAGGAGAATTTGTGACCTGGTAAATGGACTCAATAAAATTGTCGACTCTATTGGCCAGATGAGAAATAAACAGGGCGATGCTCACGGAGTGGGGGCATCAAGGGTGAACATCGAGGACTATCATGCAAGGCTTGCTGTGAACGCTGCTGCCAACGTTGCGGATTTTGTTCTGTCGGTTGTTCATCGAGCGGAGAGAAATGGACACTAAGGTGTTTGCGATGGCATGTCGAGTTGGCTAGTGGTCATCAGTTTGTTCGGCCGTCTTTGGTATTACAGCTCATCGTGGTTATGGCTGTTGGGGTGGCTAATTAACTGGTATCGATTGTGCCTAATAACGAATGTTATATAGAAGGCATTGTTTTTTAAAAAGATCTTGCTTGCAGAACTCATCAACTGCGCATTTGAGGCCATTTGCTGAAATGGCTTTAGTCCAATAAGAGAGTTGATATTCGGTTGGGTTGGTGATTTCTGCCAATATGTTGTATAGAATTCTTGCCTGCTCGCGTGCGTCTATAACTTTTATGGCGTCTTTGGAGAAGAACTCGAAGGCGGCTTTTCTGGCTCCTTCGTTGCGAGCGAGCTCATTGGCCCAATACTCAATCCGGTATTGTTCGGGCTTTAAAAGGTCCATACATTTGTTGTAAAGGAGCCATGCATAAGTGGATGGAGCTTGCGAGCCCTCATCTGTTTTGAAGTTCAATTCGTATTACATGCATTGATTAATGAACGACCGTGTGGTCGGAGCGGGCGATTGCCATGAGCTCGTCGGTCAGGCTAAAGTACAGATGGCGCTGGTCCAGGTCTCCGTACCAGTTGTCGCTGGTGTCGTCCCAGGTTAGGTCCATCTGGCACCATTTGCCATTGATCTTTACGGCGTTCCAGGTGTGGCCGTTGCCGGTGATGCGGCCGTTGGCGATGCCCGCGGCGTCAAGGAGCTTGGAGTATATGCACTGGTAGCTCTCGCAGGTGCCCTGGTGGCGCGTGAGGCCGCTTTCGGCCGAGCACCAGTTGAGGCTGTGGTCGTACTCCAGCTGGTCGAGTGTCCAGTCGTGGAGCCACAGCGCCATGTCGTATTCCGAGCTGTTTGTCTCTTGCCTGCACTGGGCCACGGCTTCGTTGACGATCTGCGTGACGCTCGGGCGGGCGGCGTCGTTTACGGTCACCTCCGCCGTGGTGCGCAGGTAGTAGATTTCCTTGTCGTTTTGGGGGTCGTTTCTGTCGTTGTCCATAAAGTAGAAGTAGATGCGGTATGTGCCCGATGCCGTGAAGTCAAAGGTAAAGACGTGGCCCGCGGTGCCCAGGCTGTAGTAGCTGCCCCATGCTGCGCGCGACGGGTCGCAGACGCTCTCATGGCTGCCGCCGTCCCAATAGGTGGGCACGTCCATGCGCGCCTTGGCCTGTGACGAGCCGTTGGTCTGGGTTGCGTGGAAGGTCGTCGCGGTGCCCGCGGGGGCGTCGTTCCACGAGACGGTGAAGGTGATGCCGTTTTAGGTTGCGGTTGCGGAGTGGGCGTAGGTGGTTTGTGACGTGGTGGAGATTGCCTTGGGCGTGGGGGTGGTTTGGG
>CAVEDI010000271.1:0-5428 GCA_963614405.1 Oscillospiraceae bacterium
CTTGACCAGGCCGACCTTCTCGCCGTGGGCGTTGAGGTAGTCGATGACTTCCTCGAGCACGTCGCAGAAGGAGCCCATGCACACGACGACGCGGTCGGCATCGGGAGCGCCGTAGTAGTTGAACAGGCCGTAATCGGTGCCGAGCTTCTCGTTGATCTTCTTCATGTAGCCCTCGACGACGGCGGGAAGCTCGTCGTAGACCTTGTTGCAGGCCTCGCGGTTCTGGAAGAAGATGTCGCCGTTCTCGTGGCTACCGCGGGTATGCGGGTGCTCAGGGTTGAGCGCGTGATCGCGGAAAGCCTGGACGGCGTCCATGTCGCACATCTCGGCCAGATCCTTGTAGTCCCACATGGCGACCTTCTGGATCTCGTGGCTGGTGCGGAAGCCGTCGAAGAAGTTAAGGAACGGGGTCTTGCCCTCGATGGCGGCAAGGTGAGCCACCGGCGAGAGGTCCATGACCTCCTGGACGTTGCCCTCGGCGAGCATGGCGAAACCGGTCTGGCGGCAGGCCATGACGTCGGAGTGATCACCAAAGATGTTCAGGGCGTGCGAAGCGACGCAACGCGCGGAGACGTGGAAGACGCCCGGGAGCTGCTCGCCCGCGATCTTGTACATGTTCGGGATCATCAGGAGCAGGCCCTGGGAAGCCGTGTAGGTGGTGGTCAGAGCACCGGCGCCCAGCGAACCGTGAACGGTACCGGCTGCACCTGCCTCGGACTCCATCTCGACGACCTTGACCGGGGTGCCGAAGATGTTCTTGCGACCCTGGGCCGCCCACTGGTCGACATGGTCGGCCATCGGGCTGGACGGCGTAATGGGATAAATTCCCGCTACCTCGGTGTACGCATACGAAACATATGCGGCCGCCTCGTTGCCGTCCATAGACTTAAACTTACGCGCCATATACCCCTCTCCTCTCATATAGGTATACAGGCCCCGGCGATCGCCGGGATGTTGGCGTGATGGGATTTACGCTGTTGCTTCCAATCATCTGGCAGGCAGGCTCAGCAGCAGGTACGTGGCGTGGAGAGAAGACATGCCGAGGCGAGGGACAGCTGATGCGCCCCACAGACCCGACCGCCCGTCTTGCACATGACCGAGCGCCGCAAAGGCCGCATGCCGGATGCTCCCGGGCACGCCCCGGCGATGGGAAGCGCCCGCAACGGAAATCCGCATGCGGGTTTATTGTACCCCGCCGTTAAGTGTAATTTCGACAAATATAGGCGGGCGGTAAAGGTTTACCTCGGGTGACCGCCAAAGGCCAGAATGGTCCCTCCATCCCCGGACGACTGGCTCTGACGCGCCAAGGAGTGTCCCCAAGTACCGGCAGGAAAGGAACGTCCCTAACTGCCGGCTAGAGGGCGCCGAGCAGGATGGCGTAGGTGGTGGATTCGCCGAGTTTGAGCTCGTCGCCGGGGTTGAGCTGGGCGGAGCGGCCGGGCTCTACTTGAATACACACACTCGTGGCCCCGTTTACCACCACGGTGCCGTTAGTGGACGACAGGTCCTCGACAAACCATGCGCCAGACTCGTCGCACCAGATATGGGCATGGCGGGCCGAGACGTCGTCGGTGATGCCGCCCTCCCCCGTTGCCAGCGCGCCGATCTCAACGCCTTCCTCACTCGGCTGAATCCAGCGCGGGACGCTCACCACGTAGCCGTTTTGCACGCACAGCAGTCCCAGCGGATGCGCCGGCGCGACCTCGTGCTCGCCCGCGACCGAAGATGTGCTCAGCGAGCGCGGCGTCGACGTGTCGCCGCCACGGGTCGCATGAGCGCGGCGGCTCGCCCGACTTGGAACTAAGGCGGGCGTGAGAGCAAACGGCATAGGGAACGAATCTTGCGGATGTACTCCTCGACGTCAGGCAGGTAAGCCCCACGAAGTCACCGGGGAGGCCCAAGCGGCCCGGCACCACTTCCAGATTCTGACCAGGGCGAGTCGTTCGCCGGTGGCTGAAGGCTCGCTCCCACCCAAAAGGGGAGATTCGCGTTGTTCCCCAATCGCTCTCGCATCTTTCATTTTGCTCGAGGTGGGCTATAAAAACTTTCCTGGTGAAAGGCGGCGATTGGTTTCCTTTCTTTCTAGAGGAGCGCGCCTGTAATCTGTTTTCATCCTAAATCAAGTTAAGATCGGACCTTCCAGAGGCAAGTCGACTCAAACTGCGAGGCTCCATGTTGGAATAAAGAGCGCTGTCGAAGTGCCAACAACACAAAGCTTGCCAGTCTCAAATAGAACCTTTTGGGAGTCCGATTGGGCCGCACACCGAATCCCCGCTGGTGGTTTTTTATAGCTGCGCGACAATAAACAAGGTTAGTGCCAGTCCAGCATGAAATTGAGGAACGTATGCATTTTTTCTCAGTAAGTGATCGTCGTTACTGCTTCGATGAGGTCACTCGCAATTGCTTTCAGGTTGACCAAGCATCAGAAGATGCGCTTCGCATATTTGAAGCATCGGGAAGAACGGTCAACTCGAAGTTGCTAACAAAGTCACTTGCTGCGAAAGGCTACGACCAAACGACCATAGCAGAACTTGAAGACGACATTGATGAGTATCAACGATTGTCTGAGCGGACTTTCTTAACAAAAGACACGCCTCGAAAACTTAGATCCATCGAACTCCACGTTTCACATGCATGCAACCTTGGTTGTAGTTACTGTTTTGCCGGTAAAGGAGATTATGGAACGTCTCCTCTGCTGATGACAGACGAGATAGCCTTCAAGGCGGTCGACTACCTCGTCGCAAGTTCATCGGAAAACGAAACGCTTGCGATCGTCTTTTTTGGTGGGGAACCCATGATTAACGAGCCGCTGATATGGAAAACGGTCGACTATTCAAAAAGAATATACCCCAATAGAAACTTTACCTATTCTATTACGACCAACGGAACGCTTTTGAATGACAATGCTGTGAATTCTTTCAAGGAGCACGGGTTTTCTGTTCTGATTAGTCTCGATGGTACAGGATGCAAGCACGATGCATCGCGCCCGTACAAGACGGGAGGCGGCTCTTTCTCCGATATCGACAAAAACGTTCGTCGTTTTTCCGAGTCGTTCCCCTTCGGCGCAAGAGCGACCTTAACAAATAATAACTGTAACCTTGTTGAAGACTATCTTCAGTTTAAAGAGATGGGCTTCAGAAGGATTTACTTCTCGCCCGTGAGCTCATTCGATGAGAATATCAAACTCGACGAACACTCATTAAACAAAATCAGGGCGGGCCTAATAGATTTGGCGGATCAATATCTCAAACAGATTGATCAAGGGGAAAAGCCCTTGTTTAGAACATTGAAAACTGCAGTTGATTTGATTATGAGCAACAGGATCGCCTTTGTCGGATGCGGGGCTGGCAGGCGTTTTATTTCCGTGACTCCCGAAGGGGACGTATACCCCTGTCACAGGTTTGTCGGGATGATGCGATTCAAAATGGGCAACATCGTCACCGGAATTGACGAAACTAGGTATATTGAAAACTGGAGTCAGGGTGTCGAAAAAAGAATTGACTGTACGGACTGTTGGGCTCGGTCTTTCTGTGGTGGGGGCTGTAGCTGGGAGGCTGCAGACGAGCACGGCTACTTGCCCAAGAGTCTACACCCTGCATCATGTGAATATAGAAAAATGTGCTACGAGATGGCTTTTGACCTTATTTCCCGCCACTCATCTTCGCAGGAGAAAAATCAACGAGAAGCTACTGTATCGGAATAAGCGGTTCAGCGCATTGCTGTCACCATTGTGGAGGTGTTCGTTCTTCTGATTACCGTCTGCGAAGCTTATTGCTACATTCGTCGAAACCATTCTAGAAATATGGTGAACTAGACATCTTGGTTTGTTATACACAATATTGAGGTTTTTCTGCACTCAAAGGGAGGTAGTCGTGAAGCATATTCATCCGATTAATCCAGGAAGTGGCGACGAGGCAGGCGTGAAGCCGATGTCTTTTGACTGCCTCTTGGGCATTACTGACATCTGTACTGTTTATGATAAAGCAGATGGCTGTGGTGCATACGATTACTGCGACTATGACATGGATGGCGGCAGCATCTGCGTTGTAGATCACTGTGGCATTGATCAAACGTAGTCTCTAATTGGATTAAGGTGAGGAGCTGTTATGAAGCATATCCATCCTGTTGGTTCAAATGAACATTCTCCCGTTGAGCCTTGTTGTCTTGGAGTTGATATATGCAATTTTTACGACATCGCCGAGTGCCCTGTTGCGGATTGGTGCTATGTCGATAAAGAATCAAGCTGTGTTTTGCCAGCAGATTGGTGCGATCCAGTTGACGAGTAGTTTTGTGGCTAGGAACTATTTGGTCCAATTCAGAATAAGATGGGAACAAATACCAAAATCTCGTGTCTGGGAGGAGTTATGCCATTATTGCAAGGTCTCGTTGGATTAGCCTTTATACTTGCGTTATATCTGGCACCTTTTTTAATTCTATTCTTCATTATCCGACTCTTTCTTCGGAGAAAATAGGAGTGTCACGCAAACATTAGCGTAGCTTTCTTCCAATATGAGCCGAGCATTGGCAAGTGGAATAAGAAGCCCGACCGTTCGCCACATGAAAGTGATCGGACGGGCTTCTCTATTTAACCCGGGCCGCCACCCATAGCGGCTTTCCAAGCGTATTCTCAGTGCAAAGCAATCGTCAGTTTAATCCTATGCGCTGATACCGCATTTCATTTGTTCGGCTCGAATTCTACGGCCTGGCAACCCTCGCACTCTCCGGCAAATGGATTGAACGCGAAGGCAGAGATGATGTGTGCGTGGACATCGAGGCTGCTGTAGGCAACATACTGGGACATGGACCCCCGCTGCGCGTGGTATGCGGCCCGGCATATTCATTGCCGTCCAACCCCGTGTAGTTGCAGCAAAGGGTGGAACCTCAATGCTCAGCTCATGTTGTCCGTGGGACACGAGAATCGTAAGTACACTTTGGTGCGATTCTCACGCTGATACTGAGCCACCTGGAATAAGATACGTCGCGACAACACTTCGCTTCACCTCTGTCTCGACAAGATGACGTAGACTAAAGTTTCCTTTAGTAAGAGAACGAGAACTATATCTGAAAGCGTTGCGATGGCGTGAAGGCACCGAGTCCGAACCGCCTGAATGCTACGTGCATCTGCATCGCCTTTTTGTTATCTCTGCCAGTTGGGTAGCACTACACTTGTCATCATTTACCCTGGTACATGCTGCCTAAATCCACTACCCCTTCTACCGCGCCGACCATCTCGTCATCGTGAGAGACAACGATGATCAGCTGGCTTTGCTTGTTGCGCTTAACATAGGCCGCAAGCTCGGCGCGGCTTACAGCGTCTAACCCAGTCGTGGGCTCGTCGAGTACCAAAACTGACGACTTGCGTGAAATCGCCGACCATAAGTACACTCGGCGCAGCTCACCGCCCGAAAGCGCGGAGCAACGTTTCCCG
>CAVEDI010000272.1:0-5385 GCA_963614405.1 Oscillospiraceae bacterium
AGTGAATAGCCATTCCTTTTTCGTGTGCCTGCGAGAATCTGACCCCGTGCCGTATCCGCACGCGACGGCCGACCACCAGACCACGAATGCCCGTTACCTGGTCGATGCCGGTGCCGGCGTGCTTTGCGCCGATGCCGATATCGATGCCCCTGCCTTTGCCGACGAGCTGCTGCACCTGATCGATGACGCTGCGGTACGTGATGCCATGCGTCAGGCGGCGCGCGGCTTGGCCCAGGACCGTGCCGCCGCACTTTTGGCCGACGCGGTAGAGGGATTGCGTTAGTTAGACGGGATATCGCCGGTCGCCCTCGCGCGGATGCGGTAGGTGCGGTACAGTTAACGGGTTACAGGCAGTGTTTACGCAAGGAGTACACGAGCACATGGCTGATTCCCAGACTGCAACCTCCGCGCCCGAGTTCAAGAGCGCCCATTTTATCGGTATCGGTGGCGCCGGCATGAGCGGCATCGCCCTCGTCCTGCACGAGCGCGGTTATACCGTTACCGGCTCCGACCTTAAGACGTCGCGCTATATTCGCCAGCTTACCCGCGCCGGCGTGAAGGTCCACGTGGGCCATGAGGCTGCGACGATCGACGAGGCCAAGCCCGACGTGGTTGTGGTCTCCACCGCTATTCCCGAGTCCAACCCCGAGCTCGTGCGTGCACGCGAGCTGGGTATTCCCGTGTGGCCCCGCGCCAAGATGCTCTCGGCTCTGGGCCACGGCTACACCACCGTCGCCGTTGCCGGCACGCACGGCAAGACCACGACGTCTTCGATGTGCGCCACGATGCTCGATCGCATGGGTCTGGACCCCAGCTTTTTGATCGGCGGCATCGTCGAGGGCTACGACACCAACGGCAAGAACGGCTCGGGTGACTACTTTGTCGCCGAGGCCGACGAGTCCGATAGCTCGTTCCTGTTCCTGAACCCCAACGTGGTCATCGTGACCAACGTCGAGGCCGACCATCTCGATCACTACTCGGGCATCGAGGAGATCGAGGCCACCTTTGCCAAGTTTATGGGTCTGGTGGGCGAGGACGGCACCGTCATTGTTTGCGGCGAGGACCCGCATCTGGTCGAGCTCGCCAAGTCGACGGGCCGTCATGTGCTTTCCTATGGCTTTGCCGAGAACAACGACATCGTCTGCGTACATCCGGATGTCAAAGGCATCCAGAGCGACTTTATCGTTCGCTTTGAGGACGGCACCGAGCACGCTGTCGAGATCAAGAGCAACCCCGGTCGTCACAACATGCTCAACGCCACGGCCGTCCTGACCGTCGCCCATGTCCTTGGCCTCGATATCGACGCCGCCGCTAAGGCACTTTCGAGTTTTGAGGGCGTCCGCCGTCGCTTTACCCACGTGGGCGATATCGACGGCATCACGGTGGTTGACGATTACGGCCATCATCCCACCGAGATCAAGGCGACGCTCGCTGCTGCCTCTTCGCTGGGCTACAAACATGTCGACGTCGTGTTCCAGCCGCACCGCTATTCGCGCCTGCAGGCTCTGTGCGATGACTTTGCCGATGCCTTTGCCAACGCCGATAAGCTGCTGCTGATCGATGTGTTCTCCGCCGGCGAGATGCCGATTCCGGGCGTTACCTCCAAGATGCTCGCAGATACCGTTCGCGCCAAGCACCCCGGCAAGGAGGTCGTGTACTGCTCCAGTCGTCTTGAGCTCAACCAGGAGCTTGAGAAGCTCGTGGGCGAGGGCGACCTGCTACTCACCATGGGTGCAGGTGACGTCACGACCGTCGGCCCCGAGTTCATCGAGTATCTGACTGCCAAGAAAGACGCTTAACCTCCATGGGTCTGTTTAACGCCGTCATGGCGCTTTCGGGCATGATCGACACGGACGTGGTCGAGGACGAACGTCTTGCACGCCATACAAGCTATCGTATCGGCGGCAAGGCCGACCTCTTTGTGACGTGCCATAGCTACCATGCCCTGCGTCGCGCCGTGGCGGTGCTTGACCGCGAGCAGGTGCCGTGGGTGATTATCGGTAAGGGGTCCAACCTGTTGGTTGCCGATGCCGGTTATCGCGGCGCCGTTATTTCGCTGGGACGTGAGTTTCAGCGCACGGTTGTTGCCGAGGACGGCTGCACGCTGACCGTTGGTGCGGGCGTGATGTTCGCGCGTTTGGTCAACGACGCCTTGTCGCGCGGGCTTTCGGGCCTTGAGTTCGCGGTCGGTATTCCCGGTTCGGTCGGCGGCGCCGTGTCCATGAACGCAGGTACGCGGAACGAGTGGATCGGTTCCCTTATCGAGGACGTGGTCACGTTTGATCCGGCGTCCGGTATTAAGCACTATGCAGGGTCCGAGATCGCTTGGGGGTATCGCGAGTGCAGCTTGCCGCGTAATGAGATCATTCTCGAGTGCGTGCTCAAGCTCAAACCCGCGCCCAAGGCAGACATTCGCGAGCGTATGGAGCGGTACCTGACGCGCCGCAAGCGCACGCAGCCCATGGGCCGTGCATCCTGCGGATCGGTCTTTCGCAACCCGCCCGATGCAAGCGTGGGCAAGTTGATTGAGGATTGTGGATTAAAGGGTTTTTCGGTTGGCGGTGCGGAAGTTTCGCCCGTACACGCTAATTTTATCGTTAATAACGGAACCGCCTCGGCCGATGACGTGGCCGCGGTTATCAGGCATGTGCACGGAAAGGTGAGGGAGGCGTATGGCATCGAGCTCAGACCGGAAGTTAAATTCCTCGGCTTCTAGAGCATCGAAACCAACCTTCCGCCGCGCCGGAGGGCGTTCCGGCGCACCTGCCCAGCCTCAACATAAGCCCGCCATGCCCTCCAAGTCTGTTGGGCCCGTTCGTCCTGCCAAGCGCCCGGTCGTCGGCTCGCAGCTGGGGGGACGCCCCGCTTCTAAAAAGACGAGTCGTCCGGCTCCGCGTCCTTCGGTGACGCCCAAGCCGGCGATGGGCACCAAGACCTCCCGACCCATGGCGACGCCCAAGCCTTCGCTGGGAGCTCGTGCGCCGCATGCCGGCCGTACGTTGGCTGGCGCTAAGCCGCGTTCACTGACATCGGTACCCGCCGCCAAGGCGTCTTCGGCAAAAAGGGGCATCAATCCTCTGTCATCGCTGGGTGCCATGGCAAGCAAGACGACCGACGCTGCTTCCGCCATGAAGGGTAAAGGCAAGATCGCGGGCGGCATCCTGGCAGCCGTGGCCGTACTTGCCATTGTTGCCATCGTCGTCATCAACTCCGGCCTGTTCGCCGCCACCGATATTCAGATTCATGGCAGCGAGCATGTGACCAAGCACGACGCCATGCAGCTCATCAGTCTTCCCGAGAACACGTCGCTCTTTAACGTGGATCCCGATCAGATTACCGAGGGCCTCAAGCAAAACCCGTGGGTCTCGGGCGTGGATGTCCAGCGTCAGTTTCCCCATACGCTTATCATCACGCCGACGGAGCGTAAAGTTATCGCCATTGCCTATATCAGCTCCGACGACCTTGCCTGGGCTATCGGAGACGATGACACCTGGATCGCTCCGCTGTCGACGTCTGTCGAGGTGGACGACCAGGGGAACGTCATTACATCGGGGGAGGGTGCCAACACCCTGACCGGCATCGATGCGGCCCTGGCGCTTGCCAAGCACTACGGCGCCGTGCTGTTGACTGACGTCTCGGCCGATGTCGCACCGGTTTCGGGTCGGGCGGTGAGCTCCAAGGCCGTCAAGGCCGGTCTGGATTACGCGCGCGGTTTTTCGAGCGAGTTCTTGGGCCAGGTGAAGGATATTTCCACGCCTTCCGTTGAGGCTATCTCGGCAAATCTCGACAACGGCGTCGAGGTGTCGCTGGGCGATTCGGATGATATCGCCAAGAAAGAACGCATCGTGACCAAGCTGCTTTCGCAGGTAGAGGGCGTAACCTATATCAATGTGCGCTCTCCAGGCAACTACACGTTTAGGAACGCACCGACCGCCTAGCATCCTAAACGGCTTTGTTGAGGGGCCATACCACGCCGTTTATCTGGTTTGTTTGGTTTTCACGGTCAATTATTTGACTGATACGTTCATAATGTGCAAACATAATACGGTTTACCTTTGCATTTACTTTCAACCTGAAGGTTAATGTGCGCAGGGGTCAACCCATGCTATGGCTATAACCTTTGTTCGGAGGACCGACATGCACGAGACAGAGATCAACAACTACCTTGCCGTCATTAAGGTGGTCGGCGTCGGCGGCGGCGGTACCAACGCGGTCAATCGAATGATCGAAGAGGGCATCCGCGGCGTCGAGTTTGTTGCCATCAACACCGATGCTCAGGCACTCGCGATCTCTGATGCCGATATCAAGGTGCACATCGGCACCGACCTTACCCGCGGCCTGGGCGCCGGCGCCAACCCCGAGGTTGGTCGCAAGGCTGCCGATGAGTCCCGCGACGATATCGCCGAGGCGCTCGCTGGCGCCGATATGGTGTTCATCACCTGCGGCGAGGGCGGTGGTACCGGTACCGGCGCCGCTCCCATCGTTGCCGATATCGCAATGAACGAGGTCGGCGCGCTGACCGTCGCCGTCGTGACCAAGCCCTTCACCTTCGAGGGTCGCAAGCGCAAGAAGAGCGCCGAGGAGGGCATCAAGACCCTCTCCGATTGCGTCGACACCATGATCGTTATCCCTAACGACAAGCTGCTCGACATCGCCGAGAAGAAGACCACGATGCTCGAGGCCTTCGCAATTGCCGATGGCGTCCTTTCCCAGGGCACCCAGGGCATCACCGACCTCATCACCGTCCCGGGTATCATCAACCTGGACTTCGCCGATGTTAAGACCATCATGAAGCAGGCCGGTACCGCCATGATGGGTATCGGTACCGCTTCTGGGGATACCCGTGCCGTCGACGCTGCCCAGCAGGCCATCTCCAGTCCGCTGCTCGAGAGCTCCATCGATGGCGCCACGCGTGTCCTGCTTTCCATCGCCGGCTCCAAGGACCTGGGCATTCAGGAGATCAGCGACGCCGCCGACGTTGTCGCCAATGCCGTCGACCCCGAGGCCAACATCATCTTCGGTACCGTTGTTGACGAGTCCCTGGGCGACCAGGTGCGCATCACCGTTATCGCTACGGGCTTCTCCGACTCCAACGTCAACCGTCAGGACGAGCTCTTCGCTGCTCAGCAGTCCCAGAGCAAGGCCGCTGCTTCCGCTGAGCCGCAGCGCACCGCTCCGGCTGCCAGCCCCGCTCAGGCTGCCCCGACTCGCAACGTCGGCGGTACCGAGCTGCCCAACTTTGGCAACGATCAGTTTGAGCTTCCCGACTTCCTCAAGCGCGGCAGCTTCTAAGTCGTTCTTCGCATTGTTTTGCACAGGGGCGCGTCCGTATGGATGCGCCCTTTTTGTTTCTCGTTTGTAAACGAAAGCCTCCAATCTCCTTAC
>CAVEDI010000273.1:0-4974 GCA_963614405.1 Oscillospiraceae bacterium
CGAGATTCTGATCCCCAGCCCCGACTATCCGCTCTGGACGGCGTGCGCAACCCTTGCTGGTGGTCATCCCGTACATTATCTGTGTGATGAGCAGGCGGATTGGTATCCCGACCTGGAGGATATGGAGTCCAAGATCACGAGCGCGACCAAAGCCCTCGTCATCATCAACCCCAACAACCCCACGGGTTCCGTCTATCCGCGCGAGGTGCTCGAGGGCATCGTCGAGATTGCACGCAGGCATCAGCTGATGATTTTTGCCGATGAGATCTACGACCGCCTGTGCATGGACGGCTACGAGCACGTCTCGATTGCCTCGCTCGCCCCCGACCTGCCCTGCGTTACCTTTAGCGGTCTGTCCAAGTCGCACATGATTGCGGGCTATCGTATTGGCTGGATGGTGCTTTCGGGCAACCAGCGCTGCATGAGCGACTTCATCATGGGCATCAACATGCTCTCTAACATGCGCCTGTGCTCCAACGTGCCGGCTCAGTCGATCGTTCAGACGGCACTCGGTGGCCATCAGTCGGTCAACGACTACATCCGTCCCGGCGGCCGTGTCTACGAGCAACGCAACTTTGTGTATGAGGCGCTCAACAAGATTGACGGCATCTCGGTGGTTAAGCCGCGTGCAGCGTTCTACATCTTCCCCAAGATGGATGTGAAGAAGTTCAACATCACCGATGACGAGCAGTTTGCCCTCGACCTGCTGCACGAGAAGAAGATCCTGATCACGCGCGGCGGCGGCTTTAACTGGGCTGAGCCCGACCACTTCCGTATCGTGTACCTGCCGCGCATGGAAGTGCTCAAAGAGTCGCTCGAAGACCTCGCCGATTTCTTCGATCACTACCGCCAGGCGTAACGGCAAAGGTAGACTGTAATGAAACGGTCGGCCCGCAACGGATGCGGGCCGACCGTTTTCTGTCTAAGCCCGTGCTGTTAGCGCTTGTCTCGTTGAGCGGACGAGGTTCGCGTGTGAGCGGTAAGTTCTATTCCAAAATGGAATACAGTGGGCTTAAGCTGGAATTGATGTCCGGGTACCTGCTTTTCTAGAATGTTTTCAACAAGATGAAAGGCGGTTCCAACCAATGATTATCGATGCAAATTCCTACTGGTTCGACGAGCACATCTTTCATGACGAGACGCTCTGCGAACAGTTTTTGGCCGAGGTACCCCGCGCCTATGACACCGAAGGCTATCTGACCATGAATTCCGCCGGCAAACGACAGATCGTGATCGAGATGCCCGCCGGTTCTCCGGGTCTTAACTACATTGAGGGCGACTACACCCTCGAGAAGCGCTTGGCCGATATGGATGAGGCGGGGGTCGACAAGGCGATCCTCAAGCTCCCCGGTTGTCACGAGTGGATGTCGCTCGAGATGTGCCGGCGTTTCAACGACGGTATGGCTGCTGACGCGAAGGCGTCAAGTGGCCGTCTGATTCCGCTTGTCGCTGTGCCGCCCTTTGGCACCAAAGCGAATTTGGAGGAGCTCGATCGCAGGCTCGACGATGGTTTTGCGGGTGTGCAGCTCTGCGCTCACTACGGCAAGCGCTATCTCGACGACCAGGTCTTCTCGAGCTTTTTCGAGCACCTGAACGAACGCCATGTCACCGTTTACGTGCACCATGTTCCCGTGCCGGTCGAGAACGAATCGCTTCTCGCGTACGACAACCTTCGCCGCTCTTATGGCCGCTGCGTCGACCAAACTACGGCGATCGGCCGAGAGATCTTTGGCGATTTCTTTGAGCGCTACCCCAATATCAAGATGGTCCACTCCATGCTCGGCGGCGCATACTTTGCGTTCAAGGAGATGCTGCTGCCTCATGGTCCCAAGCGCCCTGATGCTTCTGGCCGTTTTCAGGTCGATACCGAGACCGTTTCCAGGCGCCTCGAGAACAACATCTATTTCGACATGTCCCATGCTCAGCCTTGGGGCAAGACACTCCTTGCCTGCGCGGTTGACGTGCTGGGTGCAGACCATATTGTTTTTGGCACGAGCTATCCCGTTAAACGCGAGTGGCTCACCGAGGGTGTCGCCTGCGTTCGCGCTGCAAATCTGAGCGATACAGACAGCGACCTTGTGCTTGGCGGTACGGCGCAGCAACTGTACGGTGTCGAGTGAGCGGCAATCAGAGGGGAGTATCTGCCATGGACGAAGGAGAGATGAGGGCTGGGGCCGCTCGTGTGGCCATCGATCTTGGGGACGTGTTGCCGTTCGACGGTTTCGACGAACTCCGTCATGAGGTCTTCGCCCGTGCCCTTATCATCGAGGGGACGGGGCGACGCGCCTGCGTCCTTTCGCTTGAGGTCACCTCGATCGCTCCGGCTCTACTCGCCGATCTGCGTGAGGTTGTTGAGGATGCCGCCAATTGCAGCGGTGCTTATTCTTGGGTGGTTCCTACCCACACGTTTTCCATGCCTCACGTCCGCACTCCCGGGCATCTTGTCGACGATGCTGCCCGCAACCGCAACGAGCGCTATCGCGCAGCGCTCGTCGCTGCCGCCCGCACGGCTGTCGAGCGCGCTGTTGCGGGCATTCGCTCTGCCACGCTCGCCACTGTGGAGGGCGAATGCCCCGTGAACGTTAATCGCGACATTGAGACGCCTGCCGGCTGGTGGTTGGGCTCGAATCCCAGGGGGTTTGCCGACCACACGATGCCCGTACTCGCCATAAGGGATGCCGGGGGCGAGTATGTTGCCGTGCTCGCGACAGCGGACGTTCAGTCCTCCGTGCTCGACGGGTCGCGCGACTCCGAGGGGAGGCACATGGCGAGCGGAGACCTCTTTGGTTTTGCCGCCATGTCACTCGAGCGCGAGCTGGGCGGCGTTGCCCTGTTGCTGCCAGGCGCCGTGGGCGACCAAGGTCCGGCGGAGCGCGCCATGAACGTCATGTTCGATGCGGCCGGCGTTAAGCAGACGGTCGATGCCCATGAAGACGGATACCGCATGCTGCACCAGCAGGGGCAGGCCTTGGGCGATGCTTTGATCGAGGCCGCTCGCATGGCGCGTGAGGATGACGCCACCGGCATCGATGCCCGCACGGTCGACGTTTTTCTGCCCGCTCAGACACGCGCCGATTTTCACTCTTTGGCTCCGCACCGAACGTATGAATTTCATGCCGCTGGCGAGCAGCGCACGAGGGTCTATCTGCTCCGGCTGGGAAACGTCGAGCTTGTCGGCGTACAACCTGAGGTCTCGAGTGCATTCGGCGCCACTGTGCGCGCCGCTCGGTCCGGCTCTGTGTTCTTTGCCACGCTCGTCAACGGCGGACAGAAGTACCTACCGGCTCCCGACGCGTACGAAAAGATCACCTATGAGGCCATGAACTCCGGTTTTGCCGCCGGATCCCATGAGCGCCTCGTCGAAATCATCATTGCCGCCTTGAATGCGGCGTGACACAGAAGGAGAACGGGCATGAACATTGGACACGCGCGCCGCAAAATCACCCCACAGGGCGACATCTACCTGATTGGCTACCGCAATCTTCCCAACCGTCTGGAGCCTGCGACAGGCGTCCATGACGACGTCTTCGCCAACGCCATCCTCTTCCAGCAAGGCGAACGTGAAGTGTTTCTCTTTAATGCCGATGTCCTCGAGTTCGAGGAAAGCATGGCCGAGGAAGTCAAGACAATGCTCGCCGAGCGCTACGGCATTGACCGTGATTGCGTCCTTCTCTCGGCGACGCACGACCATACTTCAATCGTCGCTTACCACCGCAGCTGGTGGACGGGAAAATTCGACGAGAACTACTACCGCTGGTTCCTCGATACCATTTGCCAATGCTTTGAGGAGTGCCGCGCCAACGCACAGCCCGCGATTTGTCGCTTGGGCAAGCAGGTCATCACCGGTTTCTACGACAACCGCATCATCCCAGGTGAACTCGCCGACAATGAGGTCATTGTCGTATCGTTCTTCGATACCGAAGGCAAGCCATTTGCGGGCTTTGTGAACTGGGCGGTGCATTCCGCTTGCGTTGGACCCGACTGCACGGAGCTCACGAGCGAACTCGCCGGTCTTACCGGCAAAAAGCTCGCTCAGAGTCTTGGTTACTATCCGGCCATGGTCGTCGGTGCTGCTGGCGACTGTAGCGACCGCAATTTTCGTCAGGGACGCGGCATTTCCGAGGTCGAGCGCGTTTCGACCGGTCTTGCCGAGGCGATTTCCCAGATCAAGCTCGATCGCGAGGTCGTTCTCGACCGCATCGAGCCTCAGACGTTCTATCACACCGTTGCCCATGACGACTTTTCGCTCACGCTTAAGTGTGTCGTCATCAGTTTGGGCGGCCTGCATCTCTTTGTGTTCCCGAGTGAGCTCGGCAGCGACTTGGGTATTCGCATGAAGCGCGAATGCCCGGTCGAGGGAATAGTTTGCGGTTACACCAACGGCTATTTCGAGTATTTCCTTCCGGCACGCGAGTACGGCCTCTCCTTTGAAACCGAGCGTACTCAGATTCCCCAGGGCGAACCGGAACGTCTGTGTGACAAGTTCTGCCAGACGACGAGACTTCTCGGCGCAGCAGATTCGCGTCTGTAGACCTGATTGCGTGACATGGGCCAATGAGGCTCGCTGCCATGTGATCGGCATCTTCCATCTTCTCTGCCGTTTCCCATCCCGGGCGTACGTGCGTCCGCGGATTTCAAAGGGGGAAGCGGGTTCCTTGCCCTCCCACGTCGACTACGGAGGCATGAAATCGATGCTATACCCCGCTCAGAAAAAGGAGAATTCCATGAAATACCAGAAGCTTTGCGATGAAATCATCACAAAGGTCGGTGGTCGAGACAATGTGTTAGACGTGAGCCACTGCATTACGCGTCTCCGCTTCCACCTCAAGGATGAATCGCTCGCCCAGACCAATGAGCTTAAGGCGACGAAGGGCGTCGTTGACGTCATCCAGGCCGGCGGACAGTATCAGGTCGTGATTGGTGCCACTGTCGAGGCCGTCTACAACGACCTTGTTCAGATTGGCGGGTTCGACT
>CAVEDI010000274.1:0-4658 GCA_963614405.1 Oscillospiraceae bacterium
TACCTCTCCCGTCTCCGCGTCCACGTTCGCCGGTCGGTCGAACGGGAGCGGCTCGCCCTCGTCCTCCTCGTCGTAGTCGAGCGGCAGTTCGTCCTGGATGTCGGCCACCGTAAGGACGACGGGCTTGCCGGAGAGCTTGAGGATGGGGAAGGCGTTGGCGTCGCTCGTCAGAATCTCGAGCTGCAGCACGGCCGTGCCGCCCTTGACCGTCGCCTGCTTGAAGTTGGCCCTGATCTCCATGGGTTCCATAGATGCCTCCTATTTGATGCCGAAGATGGCGGCCATGAACTCGCGGCGCATCTCGCGCTCGTTCTCCTTGGTGATGGGCGTGAGCACCTTGGCGACGAACTCGCGGCTCTCGTCCACGTCCTTCTCGTCGAGCTTCGCGAGCCCGGCCTCGCACAGCGCGATCATCATGTGGTAGGCGTTGGCGCTCTTCACGCCGCCGGTGTGGTCGGGGTGGGCCGCATCGAACATGAGGTTGGCCGCGATGCAGGTGGCGTGGTCGAGCACCTTCTTGTGGAAGTGGTCTGCCGGGAGTTCCTCGAAGAGGTTGCCGTCGAAGTACTTGTCGTTCATTTCTTTTTCTCCTTTACGTATTCCTCGGTGAAGTGTATGATGCACACCTTCGCCAGCGGCGGCGTGCCGTATGGCGTGCGGCATCCCTTCTGGACGCCACCCATCACCACGTGGGCGTCATCCGTGTACGCGACGCCGTTGAGCGCGTCGCATACGAGCTTGCCGATGTTGTCCCAGTCGGGCTTGCCGAGGTCGGCGCGGCCCGCCCAGTACTTCGGGTTGCTCTTGGCCAGTGGCCTGAAGGTCTCGATGGCGACGGTCACGATTCCGTCGAAGTCCCCGTGGTCCTCGTGTTCGACCCTGTAGGCCTTGCGTACGGCCTCCTCGGCGAGCCTCGTCTGCTTCGGGGTGTAGTTGCGTCCGGTTCGCGGGTCGGTCCGGTGGCGCTCCTTGCCCACGATCTTCTCCAGCTCGAGCTTGAAGGTCATGGAGCGCTCCTTGTGCCTGCCCCAGCTCATGCCGTGAACCCGTCACTCTGCGAGCGGTGCTTGTTGAAGGCGTCCTTGAGGCTTGGGTAGCGCGCCTCCATGATCCGGGCGAAGGACGGCGCGAGGCCGTTGCGCACGCCCACGTGCAGCTCGTTGCGGACCATGTTGACGAGGTAGTTGGCGCTCACGTAGCCCTTCTTGGAGAGCCTCACGGCGTTCTCGACCATGTAGTTCCATGCGCCGGGGTTCTCGTCAATCCAGCGGCGCGCGTCCTCCGCGTCCGCCTCGCCCTTGGCCCCGAGGCCGAATATCTCGAGCTGGCCGCTCTGGGGCTTGGGGTTGTAGCGCTCGTCGTTACGCATGGACGCCCACCGCCTCGTATGCGGCCTGGGCGCTGTGCACCGCGACGTCCATGGTCGGGATAATCCAGAGCCACAGCAGCGCGCACATGGCGAGCGCCGTCACGGTGATGCCGACCAGAAGCCCGGCCCTGAAGGCGTCCCTCTGCCTGTCGGCCTGCTCCTGCGCTGGCAGGCGGTAGCCCTCGCGTGCTACGATGCGGGGAGTCCTGTTGGACGTGCGGGCGCTCTTGGTGTGGTTGCTGGGGGTGCCCGCGTATCTGTTTTGGGGTGTCATTCTTCCTCCGTTCCTTGGTTATCTGGTTTCGATAAGGTTTCTTTGATTTGCTTTTTTGCGCGGTATTTGCGGCTATAGAGCCGCTGGCGCTCTTTATTCGCCTTGTCCTCTCTCCTCACCTCCTCCTCCATCGCCCGCACCTGCTCGGCGATCTCGGAGGCGCGCTGCTCCCTTGTGCAGGAGACGCACCATCCGGTCCGGCTGGAAAGCGGCTTGAAGGTCTGCCGCCCGCATCGCGGGCAGAGCCAGCGCCTGCGGAGTGAGAGTCCGTATTTAGACGCCTGGACCTTCACTGCGCTCACCGTCTTGCCGAGGGCCTCGGCGATGGCCTCGGCACCGTCCCCGGCGTGCTCCTCGAGGTAGCGGATTTCTTTAACCGTCCATGACTTCACTGCTGCTTGCGGCCCTTCCATGAGCGAAAGCGGCGGTTCAGCTTGCGACGCATGATGTCGAGCTTCTGGTTGCGTGGCATTACGCCACCGCCTTGAAGTCGTCGAGCGTTAGGTCGAGCTCCGCGCAAAGCGATACGAACTCGTCTGCGGCGATCTTGCGCTCACCGTTCAGGCTGCGGCGCAGAAGCTCGGCGTTGATGTTCGTGCGGCGCGCCAGCTCGGTGCACGGGATGCCGCGCTCCTGGACGGCTGCGCCAATAACCTCGTATGCCTTCATCTGTTCTCCTCTCCTAGGTTTTGTAGGTACGACCTGAATACTACCGCAAAAACGTAGGAAGTCTAGCCGATATATAGAATTATTTCCTACAAAACGTAGTTTTTTGCCTACACATGCCCTATACTTCAGATAGCGACGTTAGGAGGAGTCATGGAGCCTGTAAGGCGCTGCATCGCGGACAACATCAAGAAGTTCCGCCTGGAGAAGGACCTAAGTGTTGAAGACATAGGCAATGCCATAGGTAAGAGCGGTAAGACAGTTAGCGCATGGGAGGTCGGGCGCGGCCAGCCAGACGCCGACACCATGATCAGGCTCTGCCGACTGTTCGATGTCGACATAGCTGACTTCTACGGCGAGAGCGGTGATTTGGCACCAATCTCAAACGATGAGCGCGATCTCGTCGACACGTACCGCGACCTTACGTCGCCGCACAAGTATGTCTTATTGGCTGTCGCCCGCGAGCTGCGGGCGGCGCAGGGGAAGGAGTAACCCATGATTACCCGCAGAACGTTCCTGGCCGCTATGGCCACGGCTTCGCTAGCGCCGCTTGTCGGATGCTCCGGCGGGCAACAAGCCGGTTCCGGTCAGCAATCGTCTGGCGAGTCCAAGGAGGTCGGGAATCGGAGCGAACCGAAACCATTGGAGATTACCGAGTCCGGCTGGTCGGTGGTCGGCGACGGATGGGTCTACTACGGCTTCGCGCTGAAGAACACCAACAAGGACGTCGAGGCCCAGATGCCTACGGTGACGATAACGGGCAAGGCCGAGGACGGCTCCATCGTCTTCTCCGACAAGCAGACCCTGTTCGTCGTCCTCCCCGGTGAGACCGTACACTACGGTTTCCAGGCGGGAAACGGCACCGCTCCCGCAACGGTCGAGTTTAAGGCGAATGAGCCGAGCTGGGTAGACAGCCAGACGCTGGACGAAGACGTCTTTACCGTATCGAACACGGCTGAGGTACCTGACTCGTACGGCGGCGTCTCGTACACAGGCGAGTTGACCGCCAACTACGATCTGGACAAGAAGCAGTACAGCCAGGTCGCCGTCTCCGTGATTACTCGCGACGCCTCCGGGGCCATCAACTACGGAAACACGACGTTCGTCGATACCCCGTCCAAGGGCGAGTCCGAGCCGTTCGAGATTTCCTGCTTCAACATGCCCGAGCACTCCTCGTTCGAGGTATACGCCCAGGTCTGGTAGCGGCAAAGTGAAACCCCGCAGGTCGAAGCGCGCCAACGCTACTGCGGGGTTTACCAGATAGCCGCCCGTTTGGAGGGCATCCTAGATTATGCCAGAAGATATAAAGACCGCCGTCATATACGCCCGCTTCTCGTGCTCGAAGCAGCGCGAGGCCTCGATTGACGACCAGCTGCGCGTCTGCCGCGACTGGTGCGCGCGCGAGGGCTACGCCATCGTCGGGGAGTACTCCGACTACGCCATGAGCGGCCGCAGCGACGACCGCCCGCAGTTCCAGAAGATGATTGCCAACGCAGGGGAATCTGACATCGTGCTGGTCTATATGATGGACCGCTTCTCGCGCGACGAGTACGACGCGCCCGCGTACAAGCACGAGCTGCGCAGGAAGGGTGTCGAGGTCGTGTCGGCCATGGAGGCCATGCCGGACGGCCCCGAGCGCATCCTGATCGAGAAGATATACGAGGGCCTCGCGGCCGTGGAATCGGTCAAGACCTCCATGAGGACGCGGCGCGGGATGGAGGGCAACGCCCTCAAGTGCAAGACCAACGGCGTGCGCGTCTACGGTTACGGCCGTAATGACGACGACGAGTACGTGGTGAACGAGGACGAGGCCGCAATAGTGCGCGAGGCGTTCCGGCGCTTCTGCGACCACGAGCCGGTCGACTCCATCGCCAGCGACTTCGCGCGGCGCGGCGTGACCACGAGGACGGGCAGGCCGTGCGGCTACTCGATGGTGTACCAGATGCTCCACAACAGGAAGTACACGGGCTTCTACTCGTGGGGTGGAATAGAGGTGGACGGAGGCATGCCCCAGATTATCGACAAGGCCACGTTCGCGATGGCCCAGGAGGTGAAGCCGAAGAAGCGCCGGGCCTCGGAGGACTGGGGAGCGTTCGCGCTGTCTGGCAGGGCGATCTGCTCGGAGTGCGGCCACAACATGGCCGGGACGTCGGGCCGTGGCAAGAGGAACGTCAAGTACGAGTATTACGGCTGCCGCTGCGGTGCCAAGCCCGTCCGGCGCGACTGGCTCGAACACGAGCTGGCCGAGGCCATCAGGGGGATGCTGCGCGACCGCGAGACGGCCCTCCGCATCTCCCACATGCTCTGGGACGAGCCGGAGCCGGAGATAGCCGACGCGCGCAGGCAGGC
>CAVEDI010000275.1:0-4656 GCA_963614405.1 Oscillospiraceae bacterium
ATACGGGTGCATCATCGACGTCTTCAATACAGAAAATATCAGTGCGGAATGTTTTCAGAGCTTTACCCTGTAGGGTCCCTGCCGCTACGTGGCAATCGGGGCATCTGGAGTGGACGGCGGCTTGGCTACGAGCTGGGGCTGAGAATCTGAATGATCGGATGCCGTTGTTGGGAGCGCAGGCGTTGCAGGTGACGATCACTTTGGGACTGGAATTTCCGCCTGCTAGTAAAAAGGCCTCCGGAGCTGTTGCTCTGGAGGCCTTTTTGTCAATTACAGACGAATGCGTTAGTTGTTCTTGGTCAGACGCTCGACGTCGTGGGCGATCATGTATTCCTCGTCTGTGGGGATGACCATGACCGTGACGGAAGAGCCGGCGGCGCTGATGACCTGCGGGCCGTTGCCCACGGCCTCGCGGTTCTTGTTGTTGTCGATGCGCACGCCCAGCCACTCAAAGCAGTCGCAGAAGGCCTTACGGATCGACCAGTCGTTCTCGCCGATGCCGGCGGTAAAGGTGATGGTGTCCACGCCCGCCATGGAAGCGATCATGGAACCGGCCTGCTGCATGGCCTTGTAGGCGAACATATCGAAGGCGAGCAGGCAGCGCTCGTCTCCCTCGGAGGCGCGTGTACGGATGTCGCGGGCGTCGTTGGAGATGCCCGAGATGGCAAGCAGACCGGACTGCTTGTTCATCATGTCGTCGACTTCTTGGTAACTGTAGCCGCCCTCGCGCTGGAGGTAGCACACGGTGGCAGGGTCAATGGAACCACAACGGGTGCCCATCATCAGGCCGTCGAGCGGCGTGAGCCCCATCGTGGTGTCGCGGCAAACGCCGTCCTCAATGGCGGCAAGCGAAGCGCCGTTGCCCAGATGGCACGAAAGCAGACGGTGGCAGCACGAGCCCAGAATCTCCTTTGCCATCATCCACTCGTAGCGGTGGCTCGTACCGTGGGCGCCGTACTTGCGCACATGGTACTTGTCGCACACGTCCTTGGGCAGCGCGTAGGTGTAGGCAACCTCGGGCATGGTCATGTGGAACGAGGTGTCGAAGACGGCCACGTTGGGCAGCTCCGGATACTTCTCGCGGCAGTATTCGATTGCCGCGGCCTCGCCGTAATTGTGCAGTGGGGCGAGCGGGGCCACCTCAAGGATCTTAGCCATGACCTCGTCGTCAACGACTGCGGAATCATCGAAGTGCCAGCCGCCCTGAACGATACGGTGGCCGATGCCATCGATCGTAAAGTCGGTCTTCTCGAGCTCCTCGAGCACGCGAGCGATAGCAGAGCGATGATCGGGGAAGGGAACCTCCTCGGTCTGCTTGGCGCCACCGTTCTCGGAATGACCAAAGATACCCATGTCCGAGCCGATACGCTCGCAGTTGCCCTTGGCGAAAACCTCGCGGGTATCGGTATCCAGAAGCTGATATTTAAGACTTGAGCTGCCGGCGTTGACAACAAGTACGTTCATGAGACTCCTTTGCAGTGCAATACGGTCGACGCAGACCTCTTAAGGCGACCGCATTTTAATAAGAAGTTATCACATCTTGATAAATAGCTATCAGACATATCGCCAAACGAGCGCAAAAGAGGGGCTGAACGGCACTTGGTCGTCCAGCCCCTCCCCTCTTGCAATTACTTGCTGTTGACGATGCGCTCGACGTCGGAAGCGATCATGAACTCCTCATCCGTGGGGATGACGAAGATCTTGACCTTGGAATCCTTGGCAGACAGGCACCAAGCGCCGTCGCCGCGCAGGGCGTTGCGGGCATGGTCCATCTTGACGCCCATAAAGGCCAGACGGTCGGCCACGCCAGCGCGAACGGCCGGAGCGTGCTCGCCGATGCCGGCGGTAAAGACCAGGGTGTCCATGCCGCACATGGAAGTGGCCATCTCGGCGGCCTTGGCGGCAATCTTGTAGACGAACATATCGAAGGCGAGCTGGGCCTCGGGGTCGCCGGCAGCGGCGAGCTCCTCGACGTTGCGGCAGTCGTTAGTCTTGCCGCCGGTCACAGCCAAAAGGCCGGACTTCTTGTTCATCATCTCGTCGACCTCGTCGAAGGTGTAGCCGCCTTCGCGCTGCAGGTAGCACACGGTAGCAGGGTCGATGGAGCCGCAGCGGGTGCCCATCATGACACCGTCGAGCGGCGTCAAGCCCATGGTGGTGTCCATGCACTTGCCGTCCTCGATGGCGCACAGGGAAGCGCCGGAACCGATGTGGCACACGACGACCTTGCGAGCCTCGCCGTTGGTCATCTCGGCAACCTTCTTGGAGATGTAGCGGTAGCTGGTGCCGTGGGCGCCGTACTTACGAATGTGCAGCTTGTCGCAGACGTCCTTGGGCAGGGCGTAGGTCTTGGCGACCTCGGGCATATTGAAGTGGAAAGCAGTGTCGTAGACCGTGACGTTGGGCAGGTCGGGATACTGCTCCAGACAGTACTCGATAACGTTGGCCTCGGGGTTGTTGTGCAGCGGGGCGAGCGGAGCGACCTCGCGGATCTTGGCGAGAACGTCCTCGTCGACGAGGGAGGAATCGCCGAAGTACCAACCACCCTGAACGATACGGTGGCCGATACCCTCAATCTTGACGCCGTTGGCCTCGAGGTCCTTCAGGACGACCTCGATGGCGACCTTGTGGTCGGGGAACTCGATGTTCTCGGTCACCTTCTTGGAACCGTTGGCAGCATGGGTGAAGGTACCGCCGGTAAAGCAGACGCGCTCGCAGGAGCCCTTTGCGGACACCTTGTGGGACTTGGTATCGATGACCTGATACTTAAGGGTCGAAGATCCTGCGTTGACGACCAGAACGTTCATGTGTCTCCCTACTAACAGGCGGTGTGGCGCCGCCAGGTTACATACGCTTCAATAATAAACCCAAACGCCCTCGCGCTCGGGTTTATTGCGTTGATATATAAGTTATCGGTGCCCAAATACTCACGGCCTTTGACTTGTAAGACGAAATAGCGCGGGGATATACACCAAAGAAGATATCCCGAGCGCTACAAGCAATATGACTCGAATACCCGCGATGCTGCTCAACGCAGCATTGAACAGATAGAAAAGGATGGCACCCACCGCCACCATCTGGCTTTGGACCGAAATCAGTGAACAGCGCATCGAAGAATCGACAGCATTTTGAAAAATTGAGTATTTAATTGGAGCAAATAACGAGTAAGCAACCGTCTGCAGTACATAGAACACGGGCAGCAAATAGACCGGAGTAAAGGGAATCAAAAACAGAGCAGTCAGGAAAAGGCGCACGATGCCGCAAATACGCGCAAAACGGCCCTTGTCGACATGAGCAATCACACTCGGCACAATAAGCCCCATGGAAGCCGAGGCAAGGAGCTGGACCGCAATGGTCACACCCGAAGCGACGGCATTCATTCCGCGACCCGCAAGCAGCAGTGAGAAAAAGTCTTCCAGGGCGACAAAAGCAAATGCCTGAGAGCAGTCCATGATGAACGCTGAACGAAGAATGCCGTTACGCGCAATAGCGGCACCGATCATCTTCGGGCTAATTCCACGCTTAGGTGTCGTTGCAGTGTCCCCTCTTCGCATCTCAGGAATGCAGGCAACGACAACCAACGTCAACACCATTGCGATGATATCTGCCGAAAGACCAATGAGATATGCACCGACAGACGAAATGAAACCGCCCACGCAAGCGGAGATGGCATAAGAGGCATAGAAAACAAATCGCTCAACGACATTAAGTCTTACGAGCTGGTCCTGAGAGACGCTGTCAATGTAGATCGCTTCTATGGATCCGCTCACACATGCAACTGCAAATCCTTTGAGAGCAAACGCGCCGATTAAAAGCAGAGGAGAACGGGCGAAAAGTAGGGCGGCGTAGTATCCAAGCATTCCCACGACGCCAACGAGACCGCTTGTCTTTCGTCCAAACCTGTCAGCAATATAACCAGTAGGAACCTCAAGAATGAACTTACTCACTTGGTATGCAATCATCATGCTAGAAATCGCTACCATCGAGAATCCGACGAATTCAAGATAAACCGTCAGAAAATACAAAATGGTGCTGAAGTTCGACAGAAAAACGAACGTCATATAAAGCAAAACCGTACGGTTTTTCATGCTCCGCCCTCCAAGAGCCAATAGCCCAAACCGAAATCTTGGAAAAGCATGAGGGCAAAGCCGTCAGTCATGTGTTACAAGGCGTCAACATTCACTTGACGCCACGAGGCCAAATGGCCTCACGAAGCGAGATGACGCAATAGGTGAAGAAATACCGTCTGGTGTCGATCGGTCCAGGCATTTTGTCGATAGCAAAAATAGATGGACAAGGCCACGTCATGCGAGCCTTCAATGGAGCACTCGCTCACTTCCAGTCCATCTGTTGCGAGAGAAGAGCCAGAAAAACTCAATATCAATCCCCCGGCTTGAAGAAACTCAGTCTGCGCCCTGTTTTCGTATTCGACGTCGCGGAAGCGGAAATTAACCAGCTGAGCCTCGGGACATTGGTTGATTGCATTGAGACAGGGTGACAAATTAATGGGAACAGCCAGCCTGCCGCCCAGCAACTCACGAACGGTCATAGCACCCACAGATTGATGACCCGCTGGACACGAAAGAACCTTGAGCTCCTTTTCACCCAAGTATTTCGAAGAAAGGACACTATCCCTTGGTTCCTAAAATGAGATGG
>CAVEDI010000276.1:0-4132 GCA_963614405.1 Oscillospiraceae bacterium
CCCATGCCGTTGCGTTGTTCTCGTGCTTCGTTTTGCTCATTGATTTGAACAGCATACGGGATGGAAGCGGGGAGTTGCGAATCCCCGTCGTTTGTTGCGCGGCGGCGGTTCTTGCTAGCTCACTTGTTATTGCCGCCTTGAACGACAACAAGGCTTTGTTCGCCTTGATGCCCATCGTTCTTCTGCTTTTCTATGCCGAAGGTTTGTCATCGATCAATTTCATGAGAATCGCCAAGGGCCTGATGTTTCTTGCTGTCCTGCTGGGAATTGTCTTCTTGCTGTACATATGCAATTCATCGTTCGCAAACTTTTTTGATGACAATGTCCTGTCGTTATTTGACCTTGTGGAAAGCTCTAGTTCGATAGGAACCGATGCGGTGGGCAGTGGAGAAAGAATTGCAATAATCGGTTATGCCTTAAATTTGGCGTCAAGCTGGCTTTTTGGTATCGGTTTGGGCGCAGCAACATTCCACGAGGGCGTCTTCTGCGGGTTTACTCATTTCGGCCAAGCTGATTTTGGATCGCTAGTCATCCTTCTGGGCGTTTGGTTCCTTATTGCCCTGTTTGCTTTCTATGTCTTCTGCGTGTCTTGCGGGTGTCGGGGGCGCAGACCATACGTTCTTTATCTTTCCCTTGTTGCGCTTGCGGCAACTGCGACAATCTACACTCAGTGTTTTACGAGGGCAAATAATGCCTTGCTGTTCTTGCTTATAGGGCTTGCGCTCGTCGAAAGGTGGAAGTCCATTGCTCAGAGTACGTCGGCCCTTTCTAAGGAGTGACTGGTAATATGAAGGTCGGGATTGTTACTTTTACCTTTGGTGACAATTATGGTCAGCGTCTGCAGAATTATGCTGTTCAGGAGCTGCTTCAAAGAAGGGGAGCGGATGCGAGCACGATTCGCCAAAGCGAGCCACGTTGCAGCCTAAAGCACCAGGTTAAAGTTTTTCTTGTCGATAGCTTCGCTGGTAAGAGGGGGGCCAAACGAGCGAGGCATTCAGCGTTTCTTCGATTCGATGAGGAACATATTAAATATGAGCCGAATTATTCTTTGCCGGATTTCCCGCCGAGAAAATCCGATGGTTTCGACGCTTTTGTAGCGGGAAGCGATCAGATTTGGTCCCCTTACATTCCTGATAGCAATGGTGCTATGTTTCTTTGCTTTGCCGAAAGTGTCAAGAAAGTGTCTCTCTCGGCTAGCATTTCTGCACCTGAGCTGCCCGTGGAGAAAAAAAGCACATACAGGGAAAGACTCGCTGCGTTTGATTTCATATCGGTTAGGGAGAAGAACGCCGCAAGATTGATTAAGGAATGCGCTGGGTTGGACGCGGAGGTTTTGATCGATCCAACCCTTATGCTTGACGCTGCAGAATGGGATAAACTCGCCGAAGCGCCTGCGGCTTTACTTCCTAGGCGCTATGCCCTGAAGTACTTTCTCGGTAGTGATTCTCCCAAGGTTGCGATGTTCGACGAATATTGCAAACGAGCGGGATTGGAGGTCGTAGATCTTCTGGGGGATCCTCGGTTCTTTGCCTGTGGACCTTCTGAGTTCATCTACCTCATAAGGAACTCCTCGCTTGTTGCCACTGATTCTTACCACGGAAGCATCTTTACGCTCCTATATCGTAAGCCGCTTCTGATGTTCGAACGCGCAGGTTCGCAATTCGACATGAGCGATCGGTTCGATACCTTGGCTGAGAAGCTTGGCCTAGGTAATTGGCGTGAAGCAAATTGGAATTTCCTCGAAAGCGGGGAGCCAAAATCCTTTGATGTTGAGGATAAGCTTCGAATTGAGCGCGCAAAATTCGATTCGTTCCTTAATCGATCCCTGTTCAGCAAATCGAGAAAAGAAATTGTCTATCATGGTTAGCCAACGTAAGACCGGTGCGATACTCGGCTATGCAAATATCATAGTCAAGAACCTGGTCAACCTCGTCTATACGCCCATGCTGCTGGCATTCGTGGGCCAGGCTGACTACGGCGTATACCAGACGTCCAACTCATTCGTATTCTCGCTTACACTTCTAACTTTCGGCTTTTCCGAGGCCTACATCCGCTTTTATACGCAGGAACGGGCGAAGGGTAGCGAGGGCGACATTCGCAGGCTCAACGGCATGTATCTCATGCTTTACATTGCGGTCTGTGTCGTGGCCCTTGCGCTGGGCCTACTCTTTTCTGCTAATGTTGGGACATTTTTCTCAGATAGTTTCACGGACAACCAGGTGGGACTCGCGGGTAAGCTCATGGTGATAATGTCGTTCAACGTCGCCGTGACTCTGTTTTCAACCGTCTTTGATGCGTACATTCTTGCCCATGAACAGTTCAAGTTTCAACAGTCGAGGCAGATGTTCACATCTTTGGCGACTCCTGGCGTGGCTTTCGTGCTGCTCAATCTTGGGATGGGGGCGGTAGGCGTTGCGACGGCGCAGCTTGCAGTTGCATTGACACTGTTGGTTCTGAACGCCAGGTTCGCAGTCTTAAAGCTTGGCATGAGATTTGATGTTTTCCACTTTGACGGGTCTCTCTTCCTCTCGATTGCCGCGTTCAGCGCGTGGATATTTGGTAACCAGATTTGTGAACTGGTTAACCAGAGTGTTCCAAATATGTTACTTGGTGCTCTTACGAGTGCCGTTACCGTATCAGTGTTTGCAATTTCAATTCAAGTTCGTAGCGTCTTCGTTTCCCTATCAACAGTGATGTCGAATGTCTTTGTTCCAATGATCAATCGCATCGTGGCCACAAGCGATGACAACACTAAACTTACCCGACTCATGACGCGCGTGGGACGCTACCAGATGTTCCTATTCTGCTGGGTGTACTGTGGATTCGTCCTTCTCGGGCGCTTCTTCATTGCCAAGTGGGCGGGCGAGGGCTTTATGGACGCGTACTGGCTTATCTGCGCCATGGCGCTGCCGCTGGGAATCCCCCTGTGTCAGAACACAGGAATCGAAATTCAGCGCGCCAAGAACAAGCACAAGGCTCGCTCCGTTGTTTATCTCTGCATGGCAGGCATCAACGTTGTGTTCACTTGGGCTATGTCACCTATTCTGGGTTACTGGGCTCCGGCCATCGCCTACATTCTGAGCATTTCGTTGGGTAACGGCCTCTTTATGAACTGGTATTACCAGAAGAGGATTGGGCTCGATATGGTTTTCTACTGGCGCCGCAACCTGCCTGTGCTGCTGGTCTCCGCTTGCGTCCTCGCATCATGCCTGCTGGGATCAGCCTTTATGCCCGTCACTGGATGGGCGTTGTTCCTTTGCTGGGGTGCTGTCTACACCGTCCTGTTCATGGCTGCCATGTGGGCGTTCGTACTCGATGCCGACGAGAAGAACATGCTCGCTGCTCGCCTGCCGTTCCTTCGTTAGGAGTTCGTTGTGTCTTATGACGAGATGAAGATATCCAAGCTCGGCGATGCCTGTTGTGGCTGTGGCGCATGTGCCGCGAAGTGCCCCAAGTCGTGCATCTCCATGCAGGAGGATAAGTTTGGCTTCCTACATCCCGTTATCGATGCAGGCGCCTGCGTGGGGTGCCATGCGTGCGAGTCGGTGTGTCCTGCGCTTAGCGCTGGCAAAAGCGATAAAACTCTCGAGATTCGCTGGGCCAAGGGCAAGTCCGGTGAACTGTTGGAGGCTTCCTCCAGCGGCGGCATCTTTGGCCTCCTGGCCGAAAGTGTGATTGCGAACGGTGGTGTCGTCTGCGGAGCCGCCTGGGCCGACGGTTGTCGCCGCGTCGAGCATGTGCTGGTCGAGGATGCTTCCTCTCTCGATTGCGTTATGCGATCCAAGTACGTCCAGAGCCGCGTCGGCAGGGGAGTCTACGTTGGGATTCGCGATGCAATCCGCTCGGGTCGCCGCGTCCTCTTCGCCGGCACGGCGTGTCAGATCGCGGGCCTCAAGCGCTATCTGGGAAAGAGGGGGGAGAGCAGCCTGCTCCTGACTGTCGACGTCATCTGCCACGGTGTCCCGGCGCCGCGCCTCTGGTCGGAGTGGATTGACTACAAGAATTCGCTCCGCGGATCGAACGTCTGTGACGTTAATATGCGGAGTAAGACAACCGGATGGTTGTCTTACTCCGCTATGTACGAGTACATAGCGGAGAAAGACCCATCTCCTACTTGTGAATCCACCATTTT
>CAVEDI010000277.1:0-4040 GCA_963614405.1 Oscillospiraceae bacterium
CTTGGCGCTTGCGCCCTATATTGGATCGGCGGAAGCGCTTGCATGCGCCTCCATTGCGGGATCCTTTCTCCATGATGCCTTCTGTGCAATTTGGCTCTTTGGCTACATGGGAGTCCGAGGCAGACTAAAAGACACGCTCGCTGCACTTAAAACTCGTTCGGGCAAGGTCGTCATCGCCGGCGCCCTACTCGGTGGGCCTATCGGGATGACCGGCTACGTATTGGCAATTAATAACATCGGAGCTGCCTACACGGCAATCATCTCCGCCTTCTATCCCGCAGTCGGAGCATTCCTTTCCTTCGTACTGCTGAAGGAGAAAATGGGCAAAGGCCAGATTCTTTCCCTTCTCGTTGCTCTTTGCGGTGTAATGACGATGGGCTATCTATCGGCCGGATCGAGCGAGATTGCAAATGCCCCCCTCGGCTTACTCGGCGCGGTGCTTGCCGTTATTGGATGGGGATCCGAAGCGGTGCTGTGCGCATGGGGAATGAAAGATGATGCCGTTGATGACGAAACAGCTTTGCAAATCCGCGAAACTACAAGTGCGCTTGTTTATGGAGCGCTCGTACTCCCCCTCTTCGGAGCATGGCATTTCACGTTGGGCGCTATCCCAAGCATGCCCACATTGATTATTGCACTCGCCGGACTCGCAGGAACTGCATCCTATCTGTTCTATTACAAGGGCATTGCGGCAATCGGAGCAGCGCGTGCGATGGCTCTGAATATCTCCTATTCGGCATGGTCAGTGGTCTTTGGCCTGATCTTGCTTGGAACAATTCCCGACATGGCATCCGTAATCTGCTGCGTTGTAATTGTATGCGGAACAGTTTTGGCAGCCAGTAACTGGGACGAACTATTTGGACGTAAGAAGACGGCGTAGCTAGATTAACAATGTAGCAAAAGGGGAGAGCTCGTCGAGCTCTCCCCTTTTAGCATCATGGCTATTCAATTACCACGGCCTGGCTATCCATCTGTTGCCACGTGCCGAAGAACACTTGGGCATTTCGCGTAACATTGCCGTTAATCGAATCCGAAAGATAGACAATTCCCTGCTCGTCATCATAGCCTTTAAGGACTACGGCATGATTACCGCCCCACAGACCATAGGAATGCCCGTTATACCAACGCGCAGCATAACGGCCTCCTGGCCAACTTCCCCATTCGGTATTCCACATCTCAACAGGTTGACCACAGGTCAGCCTGTTCTTAATGGAAGAAATTGACGAGAAAGAGACGTCTTTTGCCTGCTTGCCACTTCCAGCAGCACGCAGAAAGTTATTACCAGCAATAGTAATCGCAGGTGCGACGCATCCCATGAGACCCCCGCTGCTACGCCTTGGATTGCCATCAAAAGCGGTAACAAAATTGCCATTGCTTCCCTTGGGCAAATAGTAATCCGCAATAATCGTCTTACCTAAACCGAAACCATAGTAGTTAAGCAAGTTTGTAAGGGCAACCGACTCACAGCCAGTAGGAAGTTCCGGGTACTGCGAATAGCACGGGACATCGACCCAAGCGCCAACCATTGCGCCGGATGAACTGAACTTGTAGTCAGTAGAGCCGATCCAATACCAACCGTTGCTCAACATTACTCCCCCACGTGCGGCATCAAGGTAATACCATGTGCCCCCACGGGAAAGCCATCCCGTTTTCATTATGCCAGAAGCGGAATCTAGCCAGTACCAGTTACCGCCATCGTTAAGCCAGCCGGTCGCCATTCGACCATCCGAGTTAAAGTAATACCAAGACCCAGCTATTTGCTGCCATCCAGTCAGAATTACCCCATCAGCAGAACAATAATATCGAGAACCCTGACTCTCAATCCAGCCCGTTCTAACATTCCCGCCATCGTCAATCAGCTGGATTCCCGAATCGGTCATGATGCCCTTAAGGTCAATTGCACCGCTGGATGAAGAATGATACATACAGGACCCATCACCGTTTGACCAGCAATTAGCCATCATCTTGCCGGAACTATTAAATATGTATTCACATGATCCAATAGTTTGAAAGCCCGTTGCCATGGCGTGCGTCGCGGGGTCGAGCCAGTACCACGCACCGTTTAGGCTGAGCCAGCCGGAGGCCAGCGCGCCGGAGCCTGTCGCGTAGTACCAGGTGCCGCCGTCGAGGACCCACCCGGTCGCCATCGCGCCGGACGAATTAAACCAGTACAGGGAGCCGTTGCACTCGTGAAGGCCGGTAGCCATGGCATGGGTGGAGGGATCAAGCCAGTACCAGGCGCCGCCGACGTAGGCCCAGCCGGAGGTGAGGGCGCCGGAGCTCGTCGCGTAGTACCATGTGCCGCCGTCGAGGACCCATCCGGTCGCCATCGAGCCGGAGCCGTTGAACCAGTACATGGAGCCGTTGCACCCATGGAGCCCGGTGGCCATGGCGTGCGTCGAGGGATCGAGCCAGTACCACGTACCGTTTAAGTTGAGCCAGCCGGAGGCGAGGGCGCCGGAGCCCGTCGCGTAGTACCAGGTGCCGCCGTCGAGCACCCAGCCGGTCGCCATGGCGCCGGAGGCGTTGAACCAGTACGCTGCGCCGTTGCACGCGTGGAGGCCCGTCGCCATGGCGCCGCCCGCGTCGGGCTCGGGCCAGTACCAGGAACCGCCGGTGTAAAGCCAGCCGGTCGAGGCGATACCGTCAGCGAACCAGTACCAGGAGCCGTCGACGAAGCCCCAGCCGTTAAGGGGGCCGCAGCTGCCGAAGTAGCGGCGGACGCCCTGCGCGTCCGTCTGGTAGCCCGTCAGCATGGCCCCCGTCCGGGCGTCGAAGCAGTAGGGCACGCCGCCGACGGAAACGGGGCCGCGCGCCAGCGCGCCAGAGCCCGTCGCGTAGTACCAGGTCCCGCCGTCGAGGACCCATCCGGTCGCCATCGCGCCGGAGGAGTTGAACCAGTACAGGGAGCCGTTGCACTCGTGGAGCCCGGTGGCCATTACACCGCCCGCGTCGGGGTCGAGCCAATACCAGGCTCCGCCCTGGCGCAACCATCCGGTATACGCTTTGCCGTCAGAGGTTGCGTAATACCAAGTGCCCTCTTTTAACTGCCAGTAATAAAGAGAGACATCAACATACGCGTAATTCATATCAACGTTTCCGCTAATACCAGAAACTTTTCCGCGGCTTGTATACTGCCAAAAGCTGTAACTGCCGGTATAGTGACATTGGGAGTTGTATTGAGCAATCCAATGATCCCAAGAACCGCTCTTAAATACAGGGTCGGTCAATATATTGTTAAACCAATTTAGGTTTGCATAAATGCCTGGCTTATATCCAGCACTAGAAATCTTATTACAGAATGTCTGAGCTCTAGATGCAATTCCGGATTGACGACCATCTGCAATAATTGTCTTGTCCTCAAGATCGTAATACACCGGTAGCCTAGGATTGTGCCCCGATAGGCAGTCAATCACCATGGACGCCTCATCGGCTGCCTGTTGATTATCAAAAGCATATGAATAGACATAGACGCCGTAGGGAATTCCGAGTCGCTCGCACTCAGAAATATTTCGATTAAATTGATAGTCAATTCGACCGCCGAAAGACGGAGCGCCAAACCCAACGCGCAGAATAGCGAAATCGATGCCAGAAGCTTTAACTGCGTCCCAATCAATACGCCCTTGGTGCTCGCTGACGTCAATGCCCTGAGCTGTAACCCCATCGGGAAGAGTGTCCATAGACAATAAAGCTATTCCGTCTTCTTCGGAAGAAGCATCATCTGAAACTAATTGTCCACCCTCATAACGCCAAGAATTCTCAACCAGAGTCTGAGCAGCCCCTGCATCCGCAGGGCATACAAACATAGAAACGGGCGCAAGGAGCATCAGCACCAACAATGCCGAAAACAACTTAAAATGTTTGTTCATGTAAACCTCGTCATTCGCTCTTGATTGCGTCTAGCTTACAGCATAGCTATGAAAGATTCCCGAACATCTAACAGGACAAGATGCCATCTAGGACAATAAATAGTTGGGCGCAATGCTGCAAAGAAAAGAAGAACTTACCGGCAGGGTTGAACCCGCAGGCTCATTGCCCCC
>CAVEDI010000278.1:0-3978 GCA_963614405.1 Oscillospiraceae bacterium
GCGGGCGGCTACAACCCCACGCTCAATTTGTGCGTGGCAATCTGTAAGGTGCTGCGCGTTACGTTGAACGACTTGTTTTGGGAAGACGAAACCGACGCCGACCCTAATACTCTTTAGGAGCTCACTATGAAATATGAAGATCTGAAAATCGTGCAAAAGTGGCGTGAATATGCCGGTCCAAAGGACGAGCGCCTGGAGGCTGAGAGCGCGAAGATCTACAAGATTGGTTTCGTGCTGCTTTCGTTTGGCATGTTGATGATCTTTTTCTACCAGTTTATAGCTCGACAGGTTGCGTGGGTTCACAGCGACGCAAGTGAAATGCCGCATGGCTTTGCAACGCCGTTCGAGGCAGCCATGTATTTGTGGCTCGTTCTCGTGATGTTGATTTGCGCAGGACTGCAAACGCGGAAGGGCTATGTCGACACCAATCGTTTTGGGCAAACCGAGCATCTTCCTGTTGGATATTTCCTGCTTCTCAGCGGTCTTAGCGGCGCCGCGTTCGCGCTTGTTATTGCCGCAATGCGCTGTATCGCCGAGGCGCAGATCGTACCGCTCGAAAGCGTCTTTTGGTTGGCGAACCTGGCCACGGGCGTGTTCTGCGGTGCGACGATTTTCGCGGCCACGTTTGCTGGCCTGTGCGCAACGTTTTTCACGGCGAAAAGACGCCGTGCCAAGCTCGAGGCAGAACTCGACTCCACTGACGATATCTAATGCGAAATGGGCTGGCTCTGGGTATCAAGAACCAGCCCATTTGATGTTCGATGAGCCGAGTCGGCGTCTCTCACAAAAGTAACTAGGAGCTAGCGAGGCCTATCCGAATTGACCTCCTTGGCGGTGTCTTTTTCGAGCGCCGTGCGGCGGGCGCTGTAGGCGACGAGGCCGGCGCCTGCCGCGGCGAGTGCTGCAGCGGCTGCCGTAAGGGGGGCGTTGACATCGCCCGTGCCCGCAAGCGCGCCCGCTTTTCCAGAGCGCTTGTTATTGCCGTGGTCCTTGCCACTGTCGGAGCTGCTTCCGCCGGAGCCGCCGTCCTCGTCAGTACCGCCGCCACTCGAGCCACCATCGCCGTCCGCCGTCATCGGGGCGTCGTGAAGTCCTGTCGTATCCGCGTTGTCGCATATGCCGACCTGAACTTCCGAGCGCTCGCATACCGCGTCGGGCACATGAAGCTCGTGCAGTACGGCACCCAGCGTCGAGTTTGCGCCCGGTCGAATTTCCTCAAGCGTTACGGGATCGAGCGCTACCAGATTACGCGCCTTCGCATACAGCGTTACGCGTTTGCCCACTTCGTCGCTCCAACTCTCGGGAATGGCGAAGCTCATGCGGAACTGTGCCGTGCAACCCGGTGCCAGCACGGCGTTGCCGTTGTCGGCTACCAGCGGGTGCGTTGCAAAACGTGCGCCCAGCGTCTCGAGCGCGTACTTCACGTGTGCCATGTCGTTGGCCGAAGCGTCCTCGGCAAGCTCTGGATCGTAGATCGAAGCCATGCGTGCGTTCACTCCGAATCCGATGGATGCGCTGGAGAACGGCTGGCTGGAACCCTCTCGGTACAGATCGATCGTGCCGGCGGTCAGCAAGGTGTTGCCGTCGTTTCGCACCGTGACCATAAAGGATTCACCTGCTGCTCCGGGCACCACCGCGCCCGAGGTAGCGACCGCGCCCGTTGGAGTGGCACACGCCACCAAGGGCACTTCGATGCCGTGCAGCTCTGCCTCGCTCTTCTCTGCGCTCACAATGTGTGTGGCGAGCGCGGAGAGCATGCCTCCCGACGTCAAAAAAGTCGTTATCTGGTCGACGGGATGGTCCAGCTCGCACATCACGAACGGCTCCGTGAACAGATCGCCTGCTAAAGTGCTGGCGAAGATGCGGAAGTGCTTGCCCATCACTACTACCGGGTTGCCTTCTTCGTCGTAGGTCTGTCCCACCTTGCCGTCGGTGTTCTCTACATAAAGCACGCACCGGCCGTTGTTGCTTACGCTAAACGATGCCGGGCCACAGCCTGCGGCCCCCACGGGCTCCGACGCAAATGCCGCCGCGCCTCGCGTCCAAGTAATATGCTGCAGTTGCTCGTTGACGGTAGCCAAAAAGCCCGAATGTTGCGGCCACGGCACCGCATGGGGCACCGTGGCGTCTGGTGACATAACGCCCCAGCCTGCAATGGACTGGCCGATCACGGCGTACGATGCGCAGCCGCAACCGTCTGCAGTCTCGTACGCAACGGGCACCACCATTTTGCCGTTGATATTCTCGGGCGAGCCCAGCTCGATGCTCGACGGTGCCTGCGGAAAGCGGAGGACCTGACGGAACGTCAGGCTGTCGCCCGAAACGTCCGACCACAGGGTAAAGCACTCCAGCGCAACCTCAGCCTCGCTGCCGAGCGCCTTTTCCGCGGTGGTTCCGCGGCGGTGGAGGTAGGCACCCGACAGGCGCCCGTCGACCAGCGTCTTGCCCACCGTGATACGCGGGCACTGCAGGCAATGGTAGCCATCCTCCTGAAGGCGGCCGCGCGAGATGCTGCGCCACGACGTGTGCGATATCACGCGAACTCCGTCGTTGCTTATGCGCAGGCGCACAACGGACAGTATGCCGGATGTGCTCGCCGTATCGAAAAGGGTGTTGTCACCGGCGGGGCGCTCGCCCGAGACCAGCAGCACGTAGGCGTCCTGGTTTCCCCTCCCGTCTGTATATTCCACCACGTCGAAGTCGTAATCGAATATGCCGGTGCGCTCCACGTCGCCCTCGCCAAACCCAAGGGGGAAGTCCACGGGCGTGGGAGCGGACCACGTGCCGTTCGTCTTTGTATGCACCACCAGGCGCGAACGACCATTCTCGCCGTAGCGCACCGAGGCGATACGGAATAGGCACTCCACGTCGGCAATCATCGTTAGCTTCATGTGGGCTTCGCTGAGCACGCCGGAAAACGGCACGTTGTCGCTCGAGGGTTTTATGCCGCCACGCTCGTCCTCCGACACGCCGGCAGAATTGGCGTTGGGGTCCGCAGCAGCGTTCGTTGCCTGACCGATGTAGGTGTACTCGTACATCGGCGCGGCGTTTTCGTCGTTCCCTATCAGTGCATGGACGAAATGCTCGATCTGTCCCGTGTCGTCGCTTTCTGCATCCGCCTCGAGCTCAATGCACGTGACCGCTTGATCCCAATCGCGCACGACAGGCGCGGCGTTTACGGCAGTGGCCTTAACCTCGGCGCGTGCGAGCAGCTCGGCGTTGGTGACGATGGTGGCCGATGCGATAAATTGCGGCACGCCGCCCGCCTCGATGTTGCCGGGCGTGCCGAAGCGGGCATCCAGCGTGTAAGGCGTATCTCCACCCAATGCGAGCTCAGAGCGCTGGAGCACATACTGGTTGCCATTGTTCACCGACATATTCCACGAATCGAGGAGTGTGGGCCACGACCCCGACCAAGCCTTGGTGGTCCACTTGAACATTACGAACTGGAGTATCACATCGACATCGACGTCTGCACCTACGCGCAGTCGCGGAAGCTGGTGTCCATCTGCCTTCTCATACCCAATGAACAGCGTGAGGGATGCGGCGCCGCGCACGGCAGACGAAGCGACGCCTGCAACGCCGGCGCCAAAGGTGACGGCAAGCCCGATCTGGATGGTGAACGAGCCCGAGGTGTTTGAATAGTCGAGCGAAATGTTTTTAAAAAACGCTGCGCCGCTGCCGTGCGTGTGGGCGCCCACGGCGAGCGCCAGTTTTGCCAGCACCCAGGGGTTGACGTTTAGGAAAAACGGCACCGGTCCCAAGGTGAACTGTTCGGTCCAGTTGAGGTCGGTTCTTACCTGGAAGAGGGCCTTAATATTGCCGTATGCGGGGTCGTTGTTGTTACCCCAGGTTTTGCCCACCCAATCGTAGGCGAGCGAGCCGTACAGCTGTGTGGCGATATCCATCGTGAACAGCAGCGTGCAATGGTGGCGAAGCAGCTTGGTGTTCCTTGGATCGGTGCCCGAACCGGCACTC
>CAVEDI010000279.1:0-3829 GCA_963614405.1 Oscillospiraceae bacterium
ACGCGGGTTTACCGCTGGTCTCGAGAAGCGCGTGGTCTATCACGACGAGTTGGTGGCACTGTTGCCGGCTGCGCATCCGCTGACAGCAAAGGAAAAGGTGACACTCGCCGACCTGGCGTCCGAGCCGTTTGTGCTGCTGGATGAGGGCGAACAGAGCCTGGTGCTCGATGCATTTGCTGCGCATGGCCTGTCGCCGTATGTGACGAGTGAGGTGACCGACGACTACACCATCATGGCGATGGTGGAGGAGGGCCTAGGCGTGAGCATGCTATATCGCCGTACCGTTGAGGGCATGCGAGCCGATATTCGCGTGCGGCCCATCGTGCACGCCCCCTCGCGCGACGTAGTGGCAGCCTGGCGCAGTTGGGACACCATGCCTATCGCCACGAGGCGCTTTATCGACTACATGAGCTCACATATTGTCAATTAATGACTGGCGTGGCGTTGAGTGCGGTGTTTAGCGGGCTGTCGCTTTGGCTTGGGTGGCGCGATAGGTGCGTGCCGGGTGGCAGAGCAATACCGCTACGACCATAAAGAACGCCGTGGTGCCCAGGCTGATGGGGTAGACCATCATGATGTTCGCAAAGGTGCGGAAGTGCGGGAACACGCAGAACACCCAGTAGAAGCGGATGCCGCAGACGCAGATCATGGTGATGAGGGCGGGCGTGAGCGAGATACCAAAGCCGCGCAGGTAGCCCGACATGTTTTCGTAGAACATGCTAAAGGCGTACGCCGGGAAGATCGAACATACGCGGATATAGCCGATCGAGACGATGTTGGGATCGCTGTTGAACAGCGACAAGATCTCGCGCCCCAGGCCAACAATAACGATAATCGTGGTGAGCGCGACGATACCGCCTTCGACTAGGCAGACCTTGAGCGTCTTGGTGCAACGGTCGATCTGGCGGGCACCGTGGTTTTGTCCCACAAAGGTGGTGCAAGCCTGACTAAAGCTGTTGAGCAGGTTGTAGCACACGTACTCCAGGCTCATGGCGGCGCTCGATGCCGCCATGACCTCGGTGCCCAGGCTGTTGATGGCGGACTGGATGATGATGTTGGCGACGGCAAAGACAGCGCTTTGGATGCCGGCGGGCAGGCCGATCTTAACGATGCGCTTGAGGGCGACGGGGTCGATAGCCAGGTCGCGCGGGGTGACGCGGACGACGGAGTCGGTCTTGAGCAGGCGAATAAAGAGCGTAGCGGCGCTGACGGTGTAGGCGATGGCGGTGGCGATGGCGACGCCCGCGACGCCCCAGTGGAGTACGGGGACAAAGATGAGGTCCAGGCCAATGTTGAGGACGGTGGACACGGCAAGCGCCTGCAGCGGCATGCGGGTGATGCCGACGGAGCGGAAAATCGCGGCCTCAAAGTTGTAGAGCAAAATCGAGGGCATGCTGAGCAAAAAGACACGTAGGTAGAGTGAAGCGAGCGGCATGGTCTCGGCGGGAACGTTGAGCGCGGCGAGCATGGGCTCGGCAAAGACCTCGCCCAGGGCGATGACGACAAAGCCCACGAGCGCCATTAAAATCGAGGTATGGACGGCGCGTTTGACCATGTTCTGATCGTTGCGGCCGATGGCGTTGGCGATGACCACGTTGGAGCCAAGCGACATGCCAATAAACAGGTTGAGCATAAGACTGGTAAGCGGAACATTGGAGCCGACCGCTGCCATGGCGAGGGTTCCCTGGTCGCCCGAGAAGTTACCGATGATGACCGTGGCGATGAGGTTCGACAGCTGCTCCAAGATGCTCGTGGCGGCCACGGGGAAGGCGAACAGGGGGATATTGCGCCACAGCGAGCCGGTGGTCATGTCAATGTGCTTAGATACGGTGTCAGCCATATGCTCTCAATCTCTAATATGCTCTTTCGTGCTTATTTGCGCAGATGATGATACTCCTAATGCAACCAGTCGGCACGTAGGGACGTTCCTTTTCTGCCGGTAGCTGGGGACACTCCTTATCTCTTCTAACTAGTCATTCAAGAACGTCCCCAATGACTAGGCGGGGAAGGCGTGCGACAATGGTGGGCGTTGTGTTGTTCGCGCTAAGGAGTTGCCATGTTGTTGTGTCCCGTTTGCCATGAGCCGTTGGTGGACGACGAGCGTGGTGCTGCATGTGCGGGCGGACACCGGTTTGACCGAGCTCGCGAGGGCTATCTATATCTACTACGTTCGTCCAAGAGCGGCGACTCCATGGGCGATCCCAAGTCGCAGGCACGCAGCCGTCGTGACTTTCTGAACCGTGGATACTATGCGCCGTTGCGCGATGCGATGGTTGAGCTGGTGCGCAAGCAGGTGTCTGGGCGCGCCGCGTCTACGAACGGCCCCATGACGTTGCTCGATATTTGCTGCGGCGAGGGCTACTACACCAGCGCCATGGGCGCGGTGCCGGGCGTGGACGCTTACGGGTTCGACTTGGGCAAAGAGATGGTGCGCCTGGCCGCCAAGCGCGGCGATGCGACCTATTTTGTGGCCAATATGAAGGATATCCCCGTGGCCGATGGCGCCTTCGATATGGTGACCGAGCTCTTTGCTCCCTTCAACGAGCGCGAATTTGCCCGCGTGCTGGCGCCAGAGGGCTCGCTCTACACCGTGGTGCCGGGCGCCCGTCATCTCTTTGGGCTCAAGGAGGTGCTCTACGACACGCCGTACCTTAACGATGAGAAGCTGCCGCAGACCACCGAGCTCGAGTTGGTCGGAACGCAGCGGGTATCTGCGAATATTACGCTCCAGACGCAGGCCGACATCGAAGCGGTGTTCCAGATGACGCCGTACTACTATCGCACGCGCCCTGCCGACAAAGAGCGCCTGGCAAACTTGGACACCCTTCAAACCGACATCGACTTCATCATCGCCGAGTACCGCCACTAACCTACCAAAAAGGGACAGATTTATTTTGGCAGGTTTTATCTGGGAAAACGTAAAGGGTCGACCGCGGAGATGCGCGATCGGCCCTTTTTAGTTGCTTGGCTGAAACAGAGGTTATGAGAAGCGGGCGCTTACAGGCGGTCCTTGTTCTCGGCCTTAACGGCGTGTGCCTGCTGAACAAAGAACAGGTCGTACACCACGATGACAAAGGCGCCAAAGTTGATGGCGTCGCCGCCAAACGCGGGAAGCGTGAGCACCGCTTGGGCAAGCGTGGCGACCGCGGCAACAATACCGAGCTTAAACGCGCCGTCCACCTGCGAAGGCTTGTTGGCGCCCTTGATACCGGCGACGCCTGCGGCAAGGTCGACGAGACCCTTGGCGATAAGCACGACCGCTGCGAGCGTGGCGTACGAACCGTACGTGGAATCGAGACCGCCCGTGGCGATACCGACGCCGGCGGTGACGAGGCTGGCGATGCCCAAAACAAAGTAGATGAGAGCAAGGATTTTGAGAGTCTTGCGAGTGAAGCTCATGGCTGGTCCTTTCGATACGAGTACGCCAACTTGGCGCACCCAATGTACTGCACATATGGTGAAGCACATTGTAGTTCAACGCGGCGATGCATGCGTTTGAAAGCGTCTCTTGCCCGCACGGTCCAACCTTTCAAAAAAGAAAGCTGGGCGTAAGTCAAATCGATGGCAGCGTATGCGCGGCGCTGCGATGATGGGGCCATGGTAAGAGCTGGACCGAAGGAGAGGCCATGATGTACGGAGCAGGGCAAGTGCGTGAGCCGCGGTCGTTGGGAAGGCGCATGAGTGATTCCGTGATCGCTGCCGTGTGCACGGGATTGATGGCGGTGCTTTGCATTGGGATGCTGTGGGCCATGTCGCATGTGGGACAATAGCGGACGGTTGGGTGCTGGCATAAACGGCGCTCACGTATTCGTTTTGCTTGTTAAGGAGT
>CAVEDI010000280.1:0-3828 GCA_963614405.1 Oscillospiraceae bacterium
CGTACCGTGCAGCGTGCGCAGGGTCTGCCGATCGCAATCGTGGAGGAGATCGCCTTCGAGAACGGTTGGATCACGCGCGACGAGCTCATGGAGTCCGCGGATCGTTACGGCAAGAGCCCCTACGGCCAGCATCTCAAGGGCATTGCCGACGGCGAGATCATGCTCGTCCCCAACCAGAAGAACTGACGGGGGTTCGTTTCCGAGGGCTTGTTCCCGGAGTCCTGTCCTCGTGACGGGCGTTCCGGCCATTTGTTTTTCAATGTTCCTGTGACAGTCCTCATAACCAAAATCCGTGTGGCCAACTTTGTGTTGGTCACACGGATTTCTGTTTATCAATGGTTACTCATCGGTGTTTGAGCGTTGGATGCATCGGTCGATCGCCGCTTGGTGGAAGTCTCTTGGCTGGATAAACAGGTTTTTAAAGCAGCTTTCTTGTTGGTGCCAGGATACTGGTCAGACGTTCTTTCCGTCAGATGCTTCCTTCTCTCCTTGATTTGTATCTTGGATTTGCCAAGCTGCGAGCGAGTTAAATCCATCGGTAAGTTGATTGCAGACGTAAACAAACCGTTCTTTCCAATCGGTGGATGTGCAATCTCCTAACAGTCTGCGAAGTCTTTTTGATGCATCGCCTTTCCCATTAGGACGATGCGCTGCACCTCCTCCAGGACGGAAATCCTGCACATATTTCAGGTACTCGAAGGGTGATGCGTCGGCTCCTTGTGATTGGAAAAACGAGATTGCTAATTGTATGGGTCCAATTTTCTCGTCGGTGTTTTCCGAGAGCTTACGTAGTTGCTTTCCGTCTAGGGTATCTGCAAGCGCTTTCGTCAAAGCCAACATCGCATTGTTGAATGCTTCAGTGTTGTCCACTGTTGGCACTGCAAGCGTGTTGATCTTTTTGAGAGTGTGGCTATCCGGCTCTTTCCAGATACTTACGCCTAGCTGCTCTTTGACGTTTTCGGAGGCTTTTCTGAAAGCGGACATAAGTTCTAGAACGGGCGCATCGCTGGCGTCCGTGGGTATATTGAAGTGATCTCGCAATACCCGGTTGGGATTTGGAGTGCCGGATGGGGCGATATTAAAGGATTTCCAGTACGGCAATTCCTTATGAGGCAATCTGCTGCCTAGATCTCCTAAGTATGCTTCGACAAGACCATCGGAGTTCGTGCTGATGTCAAGCTGCCATAGGGTTCTTCCGTTAATTACGCAGGCAATGGAGCGGTCCGATATTTGATACTTATCCGGATTGGTTGAATATCTCTGTAGCACTTCTGATTGGAAACAAACTCGCTCAAATCTATTTGGGTGATTTGGGCCAGAGCCGGGATATCCAGAAAGCTGGGATGGATTGCAGCTGGCGGCAATAGGTTCGCCATCTGGGTCTAGTCCAATGATGAAATTCGGATACTCTGCCGTTGTCTCGTCATCAAAAAAATGCGGAAATTGAGTGTTTTTCGCGCCATGGATTATGTATTTCCCGAATAGTGCTATTACGCTTTTCCGCAAAGGTTTTTCGGGTTCCTTCATAAAAGTATATGAACACCAGTCTCTGCTGTTCTCCTGCCGGGCATCATCATCACAAGGAAGACCGGCATAGGTATCATCCGTGCATAGCAGCAGTTCTTTATCGCAGTAGTACAGGAAAGTGCGTAATTCCAGCGCTCTGACTTCTAGTTTCCAATTTGCCTCATCGTCTTCGGAAGTGTCCAGCGTAAAGCGGAGTAATGGCAACTCTTTCCCGGTCGCGTCAGTGTATTTCCACTCATCTTTTACCCTGTACGCATCCCAAAACCAAAGGAAAGACGGCAAGATGTCTACTTCCGGCGTTGTGCTTCCTAGAGCATCGCGCACTTGCGTGAAGAAGCCGTAGAATGGAGCTTTCTCTGATCGAAGGCCATAGCAGGGTTCATAACCAGTTGTGCTTCGCTCTGATACGCGCAGGTCAAATTTGCCTAATCCAGGGATGCTGAAATTGTGCAGGGCTTTGGCGACGGAATCGCTCTCATTGTCGATGAGCGCACAATGCGTGGTCTGGGTATATTCCGCCTTATCGTGCCTGTTGTCGCATTCCTTTCTTTCGAATCGATCGATGACAACCCAGTCTAGGGGAGTTGGAGTTGCCGTTCTCAAGCGTTCCTCGAAGAGCTTTGTGGTTGGTTGGTCTAGATCCCATTTATCGCCAAGCGTTTCATATACTTGTTTCATTTTGCTTCTTTTCTAAGGTATCGGGATTCGTTAGCGGAATATTAGAAAAGAACCCCTTGTGCCTCTTCCATGAAAAGATATGATAAGGAATCATATTCTGATTCTTTTAAATCGACCATAGCGGGAATAATTGTCTGCGCGAAAGCTTGAAGATTGCAAGCCCCTCGTTGAACGTTTGCAATTCCATTTATATAATCAAATTTGATATTCTTCTCCCTCTTCGAAATTGAAATCTGCACTTCACAGGATATGACTCGGGCATTCTTCCCAAACATTCGCAGGGTATTGCTTTTTTGAATTTTAGAGTCCGGAATATTGTAAACAGTTACACTGTCGCGGTTGTCTACTTGAACTCGTTGTATTTTTAATCCAGCCACTCTATGGATAAAGGTGTCAACGTCCAGTCCTTCATGCATTGCAATATTTTCGGACTCATACATCTTCTTGATATCTTCGGTCGAATCCGAGAATATAATTTGTGTCGTTCCATTTGTGGCAATTAGATGTTTTTCGTCGATGGTCCAGTGCCAAAAAGGAAGATATGCTGATTCGGAGAATAAAGATGGCGGTGTTCGAACAACTTTTGCTGCTTTAACAGCAATCGTGTTTGCCTTTCCTGCAATCAAAGAATTGAAGCTGTAGGGGTGTTTTTGTGCATTCAGCTGAGACGTTTGTGAAAGTGTGAGCTTTGCGGGTATAGATGACCATTGCGTGTTTTCGTCTGAATGGGAAAGAAGATAGTCCCATCCTTCGTCATTAATCTCTTTCTCCAATAAAGCGGGCGAAGGATAGTCGGTTATTGCTCCGCCATGTCCGCACCATAATGCCTGGTAAAACGAATCAATCTGGTTTCTTCCGTCGTTGGACATAACCTGGTGCATTGTCTGCAATGATTGCGCTACTTGATTCCCATTAAGAGATTCTGCAGCGTTAGTTCCGTCGATAAAATCTTGCGCTGTCTTTGTTGCTAAGGGTTTTGTAAAAAGTCCGCGCCCATACTGAGGTATGGGGTAGTTGACGATTTTATAGATAGTTTGTTCCCGATTTTGCTTTGCAAGCATCCCTAAAGTCATGGTGTTGCTGATGAGGGAGTTGATGGTTTTGCTCTGAAGCTCAAGAGTGCTCTTATCGGTAATTTCACTAAAATCTTCGATTGTGAGAATGATTGGATGGAAAATGTCTAATAGCTTTGCATCCTCAAATATCCAATTAATATCGGACGTTGTTCGTATATATAAATATCTTTCTTGTTTATTCCAGTCGATGACCATATCTGGAATAAAAGTATGATTGAAATAGTCGGTATATCGGATATTTGATTCTGGACTGCACTGTTCGATGTAATACCGTGTCTTATCTTTTATGGATTGAATTGTTTCGATTTCATCGCTGCGCATCATAGGACATCATCATCCTTCTTTTCCCGTACGATATTGTGCTATTACTCCCATTTCCTCTCTGGAAATAGTTAGAAAATCTTCCTGTTCTTTTGAAAGAACTAGGAGCCATATGTCTTTGGACAAACTATTGAGAAACTCTTCCTCTTGGGAAAGGGCTTTTTCCGCTTCTTGAGTATCTGAAATATTCAGAGATCTCAATCGATTTCTTTTGTCTAGGATTGCT
>CAVEDI010000281.1:0-3692 GCA_963614405.1 Oscillospiraceae bacterium
GACGCCCATCAGGAACACGGCGTCGTAGCCCTCGTCGGCGACCTTGTCGGCGAGCGCGGTCATCTTCTTGCCGGTCTCGTAGAGCGCCTTGCCGTCCTCGAGATAGCCCTCCTGGTCGAAATGCATGATCTCGATCTTCTCGGTTTCCTTCATTTGTCTCTCCTTTCTGGGGTTGTTTCCACATCCCCCATGCCAACGGGCATCAAAACCCGCTTACATTCCGTAACACTCGGCCGCTTTGGCCTTAAGCGCATTGACTGACTCTTCGTAGCCCTCTGCCTTGACCTCCATTTGCTTGGAGACGGCATCAAGATACGGGTGCACGTCCCATGACTTCAGACGCTCGGCTATCATGGCCGCAATCGTCTGGAAGAACACAAGATTGGGAATTGCGCTGAGCAGCGGAGCCACCTGAGGCACCGCAACCTCGTGAGCCCTACCCTTGGGATGGGCCGTGAGCAGCACCGTTTTTATCGTAACGTTCGATAGCGCATCAGCGATATTCGCAAGACGCTCCGACCCCTGCGGATCGTCGACGATAAACACCAGATAGCCCGGAACGATCTGCATCTCGGGACCGTGGACGAACTCCTCGCCTTCGTGATGCATGGCAGGAATCTTGATGGTCTCGCTCAGCTTGAGGGCCGCCTCTTCGGCAACGCCATAGTTGGGGCCGTTGCCGACGACCATGGCGGGCGTGTGCTCAGAAAGCTCGAGCATGTGGTCTTGGACATATGCCTCGGCGGTCTTGCACATCACGGCATTGGCATGGATAGCCTCGCGCAGGTCGTCAAGACGCTGGGCAACGCCCTTGGCGTCAATCGTTCCGCGCGCCTGACCGCCGTAAATGCCAAAGAGCACCAGGTACTCAACGAGCACCTCGACGCCCAGAGTCACAAAGTCCACCGACTCGACGCCCACACCGTAGTCAAGAACGATGTCAGCGTGTTCCTTGATGGGTGCCTCGACGTTTGCCGTGAGCGCAACTGCAGCCATATCGTGTGCGCGCATGTAATCGAGCGCCGCAATCGTATTGGTCGAATAGCCACTCTGCGAAACGGCAATGTTGAGCACATGCTGCGGATAGGTGTGTTCAAAATCGACGAAGGCCTCGGGCGTCACAACGGACACCTGCATTTGCAGGGCATCTTGCAGGTAATCGCGGGCGCAATCGGCGGCATGGCGCGACGAACCCGAAGCAACGATGCGCAGCGCGTCAAAAGAACCGGACTGGAAAATATCAACGAGCTGCGCTACCAGCTCAGACGAACGCTCGAGGTTCTCCCCCATACGCACATGGGCAAGCTGAACGTAATCGAGCATCTTCATCGTCTCACCTCGTAACAAATCATTAGTATTTGATACCAATCACAGTTACAGGTTACGGCTTTTTGATACCTCTTTGTCGATTAATTTATCCCCATCGGCGAACGGTCGATTTTGAGCCCTGTAAGGTTGTATATACAGCTGACCCAACGATCAAAACTGGTTAGTTTCCCAGCCGTTATTCACAGAATACCAGCTAGTACGTATAGGTGTAGCCGCCCGTATCGCCACGATTGAAGGACTTTACATACTCGATAGCCTGACCGCTCGCGTCATAGCTCACGCATTCCAAAAGCAAAACAAGATCGCCCTGTTCCAGTCCAAGGAGGCCGGCATCTCGTGCGCCCAGCGCTTCGATATCGAGCTTTTCCTGTGCCATGACTGGCTTTCGGCCCAGCATCTCATAGGTCTCGTACAAACTGAAGACCGACACGTCAATATCTTCGATGGTTGGGAACAGCAGGCAGGGAATCAGCGCCGTCTCAATCGATACGGGGCTACCGTTTATGCAGTTCAGGCGTCGAACGGAATAGAGCAGGTCGTCCTCGGCGATGCCAAACAGGTCGGCGTAATATGGCCCCGCATAACGCTTGGAACGCGCGAGAATACGGACGGACGGCTCGCCGCCCGAAGCACGGACCGATTCACGGAAACCGACCGTGCGTTCAAAAAAAGCAGGTACTTTCTGCGCCACAAAGGCACCTTTTCCCCGAACACGGCGAATCTGCCCGCGCCGAACCAGCTCATCGACAGCGCTTCGGATGGTCAAGCGTGTCGTACCAAATTCCTCGGCAAGGTCTTTTTCGGACGGAATCATGGAACCCGTGGGATATATACCGCGCTCGATACGTTCCTCGATGCGGCGTCGAATGCGCATATAAACCGGGGTGGCATCTACTGTTTCAGCCATTGTTCACCTGCCACGCTCCTCATGCCGTTCTCTTCGCCGTTATCGGCAAAGCGGAACTTTGTGGGCAAAATCACCGATTTGCAATGCTCCACAAAACGCATGTCCTTATCAAATTCGATCGAGCTCTCATAGAACACCGGCGTTCCCTCTTCTTGCTGGAGCAGCTCGGCCTCTTCGACGTTCAAACGCGAGATGGAGATATGCTCACGTCCATGCTCAACACGCACGCCACCTTCTTTGAGCAAGACATCGTAAAGGCTCTCGCACTCAAAATCGTGCTCGGGAAGCGATGGGCACAGGGACAGGTTAACGTGAGCCGTCTCGATTGACGCCGGCTCGCCCTCAATAAGTCGAACGCGCTGCATGCGGAGCAAAGGGGCGCCTACAGCCACCCCAAGCTTGTCGGCAAGCGTCTTATCCGCCTCGATGGTCCCGGTGGAAACCAGACGAGAAGAGGGGTGCAGGCCGGCAGTCCGCACAGCATCGGAGAAGTTATATGTTTCCTGAAAGATGTTCAGCGGCTTGGGAGGACACACATACGTGCCCGATCCGCGACGGCTCTCAAGCGTTCCACACGAGATGAGCCGCGTGATACCGGCACGCAACGCCGTACGCGAAACGCCAATCTCTTCGCACAGCACGCGCTCGGCCGGCAGGCGATCGCCGCCGGCAAGCTGATGGTGCTGGATATACCAAAGAATTCCCTCAACAGCACGATCTTTGGGGGGAATTGCATAAGATTCGCCTGCCATTGCACAGACTCCTCATTCAGAAACGTATGCCGCCAAAATTAGGCCAGCCCTCCCATGGCATCAAATTCGGCCTTGATCTTCTCGGCGACATTCCGATACGACTTATATAGACTTGAATCGCGTTTGACTTCGTCGGTCATAACGGGAATCTCTAATTTGGAAACCTCGTCTTTTCCCGTCTGAACCGCCACAACAACGCCCATACCAAGACACATATTACGCTTGGCAGCGTTTATTTTCGCCGCCTTGGCAGGATTTGCCAGGATACGCTGGGCAAATTCCTGTTTAGAGACCGCTTCTTCGGCCTCCGGATCGCCCGCCTCGGCCACTTCGCACTGCAACACGTCCGCATAGTCAAAAATCTTCGGCTCGCCGCCGCGCTGATGTACGGCCCACTTGCGATGCGTGGCATCCTGGTAGATAGCCGGCAAAAACGTAAACCGCGGCGGGTCCAAAATCGTATCCGTGATGGTAAACACATCGGGATCAAAGGCATCCTGCGGGTTTTTCTTCTTGAACAGCCCCATATCAGCCTCCCGTACTAGTATTAAACAACTCAAGCTGAATATAGCACCAATTTCAAGCCGCCGCCTTACCCTATCGGTGCGCGGCGTCTATGGCTCGCCCAGCGGAAGAGTTCACGGACGAGGGCCGGGGGGCCTGCCTTGTTTTGAGAAGCGGGGTCCGCGAACTTCTCAAAACAA
>CAVEDI010000282.1:0-3434 GCA_963614405.1 Oscillospiraceae bacterium
AGCTCGTGAAAATTCCGATAGAAAACTTCATAATCGTTCAGGTCACTAAATCGAAACGTCAAAGTAGTTCCAGACGAATTAAGGCGATAGTAATAAAGACCCTCATCGAGATAATAGGCGTTGCTCGCTTCATTAAGAACATACAGCGACTGGAGCAAATCTTCTCCGGAAATCATACCTAACATATTTGCTGGGTATTCAACCCTTTTCAGCAAGTCAGCCTTTATAGCCTTAGTGCACATACTGTTCAGACAGTATGTCCTCGAAAAAACAAGATTGAGATAATCAGCCCTATCTTCATGCCCGAAGCAAACTGAACCAGAAAACGGAAACCTGCACTCAGCGCTCTTAAAGTCCTCATCCTGCGAGAATTCGAAGAACACCACGTCAGCGGGATGACGTGAAATGGCGTCGGCTAAATGGGCAAGTGCCCACGGAGCCAAAATATCGTCGGCATCAACATGGAGGACATAGTCGCCCGTAACGTAGGGGTAGGCGGCAAGACGCGCAGAAAAAGGTCCCCCGTTCTCCTTTTTAATTACTCTCACCCGCTGATCGGTAGCACTATAGCTGCTGCATATTTCAAAACTGTCATCCGTTGACCCATCGTCAACAAGAATCAGCTCAAGTGCTTCATGCTCTTGGCTAAGCACTGAATCTATGCAGCGTTCAACAAACTCTTGCGAGTTATAAACAGGAACGACCACTGAAAATACTAGTGGCTTATCGCCCAAGTGAGCATCCATGCCTAAAGCCTTTCGCATTAACTAAAAATCGACAAATACGGAACCGTAGCGTTCCTGCCCATATAGCAGAACGAGAACCACCAGTAAAACACCAGATAAGCCATGAAGATCAGTGCAGTCGCCACCTTAATGACAGAATCCCGTTCTTCATGCCCTGAAAGATATGCGCCGAAGACAAGAACACTAAAACAGTCGAAATATAAAGCGATCCTGCCATTGTTCTCGCCGCCAGAAACCAGCTGGGAAAGTGAAACTCCAAAGAGCATCGACAAAAAATAGAAATTTGCCAATGGCGAACAAAAACGTTTATCAGAGGCGGCCAAGAATGCAAATAGCACAAGCGGTAACCTAATTAGAATCTGGTTTGGCATAATGGACAGCTGGCCACCGATATAGTTCACATAGCGGCCGAGTCCCACCATAATAAGAACGTTGCCAAACACGCCAAGGAGGAAAGGTCCCAATAAAGCCACAGCGCACGCAAGAAGAACTGCATTCTTGTTGTTATATCTCGCGAACAAGTGCAGAAGCAGAAGTGACAGAACGCCTAAAAGAGCCGAATAATGGAAAAGCGATGCTAGAAGAATTCCCATAAAGCAGGGAATTTGGCTTGAGAAAGAGTCTCCTCTCTTGTAAAGAGCAACAAGGGAATAAATGACAAACGCCATCGCAATCCACTGTCTCATCATATTTAGCGAGACATTAAAATAAAGGAAAAAATAGGTCGCCATACCAAACGGCACGGTATATTTTCCGCCAGACTTCAGAAGCGCTGCAAAAATAGGAACGATCGTAAGAGCCTGCGTAAAAAAAAGAAGCGCAGGGAAAGAATGAAAAAGCTTAGCCGAAATCCAGACCAAAAACACATAGCCCTGTTCAAAATCCGCGGGGCTCGCATCGCGCCAGTACCTGTACCAATGGGCATTATTGAAATCAGAGAAAGACGAGCTGCGCGAAGCTAAATCAAATAGCGGCTTAGCATAGCCGACGACGTCTGTTCCGATGGATTCAGCGCGAAAGGCCGCAAGGAAACACGGAATAAGAAGCGCAGCTATGGTCCAGAACCAGAAGCCAATTCCCTTGCGATTCCAAGTAGAGATACTAAAAAAAATAATTATCGAAATACTGAAGCTTACGAGATAAGGCCACATGTGTTAAATCCTGAAATATTCGTCATGCCAAACGTCATTGATAGGACCGAGTCAATTTGTTCAAAGCCAAAATACAATGTCAAGCAGAACACCATATCTAGCAGTCATTAAGAGCTTCCGTCCCATCGCTGCCATAAGCCAGGGACAAATCAATAAGCTCGCCAAGGCGCAAGTCATTATCCTTATCGATAATGTCGAATCCTGCCCCGTTGAACAAAGTCAGCTCTCCAAACACCAATCGATCTCCCAAGTCATACCAATCGCATCGGATTTGTGGAATGCCAGTACTCAGCCGCTCACTCAAATCGAGCATTTTATCCAAATTGCAAGGTCTAGGTACCTCGGAATCAGCAATAGGAATGCCTGCCCATTCAATGCGTATGGGGTTCCACTCAATGTCATAATAGTTGCAGGTATGGTTGCCAAACCGTCCACGATGGACCTCAATGAACTCAGGTTTACCTCCAAAACAGGTTACCTTGTAATCAACCAGCCCGGCATCACCATCCACATCTTCAAGGTATTCCTCAGCCATAACCATAGGCGTAACATCCTTGTACGGCCATTCACGCGTCCACCAGAAATAATTATGCTTCAGATGCTTAGCAAGCAGCTTACGCGCAGCAGCCAAATTAAAATCAGACTTATCGCGACAAATAGAAATACCGCCGCTGTCATGATTCGTCTTTAACACGAACTTGTCGGGCAGATTTTCAATGGAAATGTCTTCGACACACGACCAGGATGCATATGTTTCCGTTACATATTCATCACCGATTTTCTCAGACACCCAAGCTTTAACAGCGAGCTTATCGACAAGAGTGTTGTAAAGAGGATTGCGATCATGAAGTTTCAGCCAATTGAGCTTCTCATTAAACGTCTTTGGATCATCGAGATTTATTTTCGATCCAGTCAACACTCTATACATGATGCGAATATGAAGTTCATCGGGCACAAATCGAGTAAAACCCGCTTTGGAGATTAGCGAATAAACCCTCAACGGATGCGTGGCGTACTCCTTAATTTTCCTAAAAAGCTGCCGACTCATCAAACCACCTAGCTACAACCGATTCAATCATTACATGTACCAATGTCACTTGCATATCAAATAAGTTCTCAACCGAATCATAAAATAGCTTTTTAGCAGCGCTCTTCATTAAATAGCTCCTCAATTCTAATCTAAGTAATTAAATCTGCTAGAGCGCCTCATGCGTCTCATACACGTGCGCGTCCGCCTTTGATGCCTCGGACAAACCATCGTTGATCTTTGCGCACAGGTCGCAGGTGGAGCAGGCGTCGAGCTGCTCCTTGGTCACGCGGCCCTCCTCGTAGTCGCGCACGACCTTAAGCTCGTGCATGTCGTAGGGCTTCTTGGTAAAGAGCGCCTTCACCTTGTGCTTGAGCACCCACCAGCCGGGCTTCCAGATGTACTTGTGCATGGCCGGGCTCACCGAGCCGATCATCCAGCAGTTGCGGTCGCAGTGGCGGACCTTCACGCGGACCCTCTCGGCCTGGTCGGAGTTCCAGAGCTCGTCCC
>CAVEDI010000283.1:0-3254 GCA_963614405.1 Oscillospiraceae bacterium
AACCCGAAGGCCCCAGCATGACGCAGATCTCTCCGCGGTTGATGGACGTGTCGATGCCGTCGAGCACCGTCAGGCGTGCATCTCCATCGCCGTAGTGCTTTTTGAGATCCTTAACCTGGACGTAGGCCTCCCGCGTTGCCATGATATCCCCCATTGTTAGCCTTGTACTACTTTATGAACATAATAGTAAACCTTGGCGAACTATTTTTGGGCGAGGCCTGGATTTTATTTCAGACTAGTCATTGGGGACGTTCTTAAATGACTAGCTGTTGGGGACACTCTTTCGCCACCCGGCAGTTAGGGACGTTCCCTTTCTGCCGGCAGCTGAGGACAGTCCTTGGCAACCCGGCCGGCAAGCCGGCGGTTCGGCAAAGACTGTCCCCAATGACTAGTCGTTTAAGTCTGTCCCCAATGACCACTCTTGGTCGTTTAAGTCTGTCCCCAATGAGTACCCGATGACTAGGTGACTAGGCGCGGGATTTGGTGCGTGAGAGGGCCAGGCCTGCGGCGGCGATGGCCACGGCAAAGAGCACGGTGACGCCCAGGTCGCAGGCGATGTCGCCCAACATGGCAGACGTCAGGTCCGACGCGAGCGCCTTGCCGATCGCGTCGTTCACCCAATATGTCGGCACAAAGTGCGCCACGGTCTGCACGGCCGGGCCCATCAGCGACAGCGGCATCCAAGCGCCGCCCAAAAACGTCATGAGCATGCCGAGCAGGTTGCCCACGCCATTGAGCAGCTCCTCGCGCGCACCCAGGCCCGAAAGGGCAAAGCCAACGGCCAGCGGCGTGCACGCCAGGGCAAACGTCGCCGCCAGTGCCAGGCACACACGGCCCACGCCGACCTCGGCGACCGCGCCGGCAAAGCCCACGACGCCCATCATGCTCGACACAAACCAGATGCAGACGGTGGGCACGGCGGCGGCGGCAAACACGGCAAGCGAACGTTGGCGCTCGGAGATTGGGCCGGCATCCATACGACGCACGCGCTCGGGCTCGTTCATGCCCGAGAACACCGACCCCACCGATACGATGACCGACGAGATAATCGCGTACGCGCCAAAGTTGAAGTACGACTCGAGCGTGGCGGCAGCAGCCGAGTCGACCTTGACCCGCTCGATCTGGACCTCCGCGCGCTTTGCAGCGGCATGTTCGGCGGCCTTGGCAACGTCGCCGTTGGAGGCAGTGGGCTCAAGTGCGGCTGCAGCGCCCGCGAGCGAGATCCAGCGCGAAGCCTCGGCAGACGAAAGCGCCGCCGCCATGGTGCCGGCACCGTAGGTCACATCGAGCTTGGGCAGGGACTCCCCCGCGCGGGCAGCCGCGACCAGGTCGTCCTCGAACCCCTCCGGGATAAAGAACACGCAGTCGGCGCTGCCCTTGGCGCTGTTGCTCTTGGAGAGCGCGTCCGCAAGGTCGTACGTGTCATCGCCGACGCCCGTGACCAGGTCAAACCGCGAACCTAGGTGCTTGGTGAGCGCAAGTGAAAGATCACTGCCATCGCGGTCGACCACGATCACGTTGGCGTCGTAGGGCTTGTACTCGGTGAGCTGCGACGAGTTCCAGCTCACAGATGCCGCGATGAATACGCCCATCAGCGAAATGAACACCGTATAGATGAGCAGGTAGAACGGGTGCGCCAGCGCCATGCGAAGCGCGGTCTTAAAGGTGCTCATAGCGGCTCCTTCCAAAAATCAGCGTGGCGGCGGCAACAAACACCAGCGTCATGAGGACCAGCGCGCCCGCGCGAACGGCAAAAGGCCCCAAGTCTTCAAAGAAATACAGGCGGTTGAACATGTCGCAGATAAGCTTGACGGGGTTGAGCCAGCACTCAGCCGGGCAGGCGCGGGCGACGTCGTCGGCAAGCGCCATCGCTGGCTCGCCGTAGAGGCCGGCGAACAGGGCGCACGTAGTGGCAAAGCCCGTGAGGATGCCAGACTTGGACGCCTTGCCGCCCTTAACGGGAAGCGTGCCCACAAAGAGTCCCAAGCCCGTGGCGGCAAGCGCGGAAGCGGCGCCGCCCACCAAACACAGCCCCTCGCGCCCGCCAAAGTCGACGCCCACGACCAGACGCACGTAGCCGATCGCGATCGCCATCGAGGCAAAGGAGACCAGCCACGAGCCCACAAAGATACCGGCCAGCGACGCCGTTTTGGAAAGACCGCCCACGCAGCGACGCGCGCCAAGACCCGACAGATTGGGCTGCAGGTCGATGACGCTCAAGGCGGCAAACTCGGCAGACATCATCGCGACCAGGCCAAAGAGCGCGTAATAGTAGATGACCGTGCCGTCGGGTGTGGTGCGTGTCAGGCTTACGCGGCGGGTGCCGCCCTCGAGCGACAGGGCGCGCGCAACCGCCTCGGGGTCGGCGAGCGCCGCCGGGTTGTCCTGGGCAATCTGGGACATGAGCTCGGCATTTTGTGTATACGAGCTTGCCACCGTCTCCAGGATGCTGCGATCGGTGAGCACCGATGATGCGCGCGAGCTGTCGTAGCTCGATAGCAGTGTGAGCTTGGGCGTGCCCGCAGCGTCGACCGTATAGATACCCGCGACCTCACCGGCCTTGAGCGCACGGTTCGCATCGGCTGCGTCGTCGAGCTCGTGGATCTCGAGCAGCTGGTCGTCGCCTTCCTTGGCAAGCGACGTCGCCACATCCTTAAAGGTCGAAGCGTCCCAGACCTTGTCCGCCACGACGGCAACCGGCACCGGGTCGACCGTGCCGTCGGAGCTCAGGTTCGCAAACATAAACATGAACATCGTGGAAAGCGCGATGGGAAAGAGGGCGCCCCAGACCCACGTGCTCGGCCGGCGCAGCAGCGTTTTGACCGTGATGATAATGGTGTTGAACATGGCTGCCCCCTAGTCACGCAGCTCGCGGCCGGTGATCTCGAGGAACACGTCGTTGAGGGTCGGCGGCTCGCTCCACACGCGGCCGAGCGCTACATCGGCGGCGCGCAGCGTGTCGAGGATGTCGACCAAATTGTGCGGGCTCGCTTCGCAGGTGCAGACGAGCTCGCCGCCGGACAGCTCAACCGAAAGCACGTGCTCGAGGGCGCGCAGCCGCTCGACCGTGGCGGTCTCGACGGCGCCGACCTCGACAGTCACGCGCTCGCCCATTTGAATCATGCGTTTGAGCTCGTCATTGGTGCCCTGCGCCAGCACACGTCCGCCGTCCATGATCATGATGCGGCTGCAAATCTGCTCGACTTCCTCCATGTAATGGCTGGTATACACCACCGTGGCGCCCTCGTCGCGCA
>CAVEDI010000284.1:0-3174 GCA_963614405.1 Oscillospiraceae bacterium
AGAGCTGGGCCGATATCGCCCGCGCCGTCTTCGAGGCCGCCAACGGCAACGGGGAGAACGTGGTCCCGGTCAGCACCGCCGACTACTACGCGAATGCCGCCGGCCCCGTCGCCCCGCGCCCGGTCCACTCCGCGCTCGACCTTTCCAGGCTCGAGTCGGTCGGCTTCCACATGCCCGACTGGGAGGATGAGCTGGAAGAATACCTGTTTGGCTCTTCTGAAAAAGCAAATATGGAGCAGCTGTGAAAGTACTGATGCAGACCCGCCAAAACGTTTTTGATCTAGCGGGCGGTGACACGACACAACTTGTAAAGACGAAGGAGGCCCTTGAATCAAAGGGTATTGATGTCGACCTGTCCTTGGACTTGCGACCCGATGTTTCTGGATACGATGTGGTCCACTTGTTCAACCTCACGCGGGTCCAGGAAACTTTCATCCAGTCGAAAAACGCCAAGGAGGCCGGAAAGCCTGTCGTGCTCTCCACGATTTACTGGCCGACTGACAGCTTCGAAAAGAGCGCAGCAAACGGCCTGAGAGGTTTTTTGGGAAAACATCTTAGCGTCGATGGAATGGAGCGCCTCAAGGCCTTCGGAAAGTACGTCTTGCGCGGGGAGCGCAGCGAGGGTGCACGCTACCTTATGACACATAGCTTCCAAAAGATGCAGCTCGAGATATTGGACAACTGCGATGTGTTCCTGCCGAATGCAAAGACCGAGATGGACCAGATAGCGGCTCATCTCGGCTTTCGCACCGACAACTATGTGGTCGTCCCCAACGCCGTCGACGTCGCGAGCATTAAGGCCGCGAAAGAGGTTGAATCAACAGGATACGAGCGATTCAGTGGATGGATTGTTTGCATCGGCCGCATCGACATTCGCAAGAACCAGCTCAACCTAATCAAGGCGGTGGAGGGGTCGGATTACAAGGTCGTCTTTGTGGGAAAGAAGTCTCCCGGGCATATCGAGTATGCGAACAAGGTTGTGTCGGAGATAGAAGCCAATCCGAACATGGAATGGATCGAGCAAATTCCCAACGAAGACATTTACAAGCTGTGCCGCGAGTGCCGTGTGAGCGTGTTGCCTAGTTGGTTCGAGACGCCGGGCCTCGTGAGTCTGGAGGCAGCCGCTATGGGGTGCAATATCGTGGTATCTCCCAAAGGAACGACGCGAGATTATTTCGGTGACAGCGCGTTTTATTGCGATGTCAGCAGCCCTTCCTCCATCAGGGCTGCGCTGGATGAGGCTTACGGCGTCAATTACGACGAGGTTTTCGGCCGAAAGGTAATTACGGAATACACGTGGGAGAAGGCTGCTGAGAAAACTCTCGACGGCTATCAACTTGCTTTGAAAGGCTGATATGAAAAAAGTTATGCTCGTTTTCGGCACTCGCCCGGAGGCAATCAAGATGTGCCCGCTCGTCAACGAGCTGAAGGCGCGCACGGATGAGTTCGAGACCGTCGTCACCGTGACCGGCCAGCACCGCGAGATGCTCGACCAGGTGCTGCGCGTCTTCGACGTGGCACCCGACCACGACCTTGCGATCATGAAGCCGGGACAGACTCTGTTCGACGTTACGTGCGACGTGCTGCTCAAGCTCAAGGCGGTCCTCGAGGACGAGAAGCCCGATGTCGTGCTCGTACACGGCGATACCACGACCAGCTTCGCCGCTGCGCTCGCGTGCTTCTACCTGCAGATCCCTGTGGGCCACGTTGAGGCGGGCCTGCGCACGCACGACATCTTCAGCCCCTGGCCGGAGGAGTTCAACCGTCAGGCGGTCGACATCGTGAGCGAGTACTATTTCGCCCCCACTGAGGCCAGCAAGAAGAACCTTCTGGACGAGGGCAAGCCGGAGTCGAAGATCTGGGTCACCGGCAACACGGGAATCGACGCCCTGCGCACCACTGTGCGCGATGGCTATACCCACCCCGAGCTCGAGTGGGCGGAGGGCTCCCGCCTCATCCTCATCACGGCGCACCGTCGCGAGAACCTGGGCGAGCCCATGCACCGCATGTTTCGCGCCATCCGCCGCGTGATGGAGGAGCACCCCGACACCAAGGCGATCTACCCCATCCACATGAACCCGCTCGTCCGCAAGGCGGCGCACGAGGAGCTTGACGGCTTCGACCGGCTGCATATCATCGACCCGCTCGAGGTTCTCGACTTCCACAACTTCATGGCCGTCAGCCACATCATCCTCACCGACTCGGGCGGCATCCAGGAGGAGGCCCCGAGCCTGGGCAAGCCCGTGCTCGTCATGCGCGACACCACCGAGCGTCCCGAGGGCGTGGCAGCAGGCACGCTGAAGCTCGTCGGCACCGAGGAGGAGGCCATCTACCGCGAGTTCAGTAGGCTTCTTTGCGACGACGAGGAGTACGTCGCCATGTCCCGCGCCTCCAATCCCTACGGCGACGGACATGCGAGCGAGCGGATCGCGGAAGCTTTGGGTCGTTCTTCTCTCGAGGCTGGAATACGTGATGGTGAATGTCGATGAATCTTTTTAATTGCGGACAAATCAACGAGAAGCTTAAAGGTTTGTTTTGGAAACTCCCGTTGAGCGCTGAATTTAAAGAAAACCTCAGAGTCAGGCGTTATGAGCGTATTCTCGAACGCGAAGCGGCAGCCGATGCGGGCTCCTTGCGTATTGTGGCTGATAATGACCTTTTGAGCTCTTACGCCGAGTATGTCCTAGAAAGTTATGATGCGCGTGCCGAGGGCTACGTCGGCTATCGAAGGCATGATGAGGCTAAGTCGGACGTGCTGTTGGTGGCATATTATTTGACGCAATTCCACCCCAATGCTCAAAATGACTCCTGGTGGGGACGAGGAACCACTGAGTGGAACAATGTTTGCAAGGCCGTCCCTCAGTTCACGGGGCATTATCAGCCAAGGAAGCCCGGCGAGCTCGGCTATTACGATTTGCGCTTGAAATGCAATATGCAAAGGCAGATTGAGCTTGCGAAGAATTATGGCGTAGGAGCTTTCTGTTTTTACTACTACTGGTTCGATGGTGGTCAGAGACTTCTCGAAGGACCTTTAGATATGTTTCTGGATGACTCAAACCTTGACATGCCTTTCTTTTATTGCTGGGCGAATGAAAACTGGACAAAGCGATTCAGCGGTACGAGCAACGATGTCTTGATGGAGATCACCCAGAGTTCCGAGAAGTACACCGCCTT
>CAVEDI010000285.1:0-3141 GCA_963614405.1 Oscillospiraceae bacterium
CCGTGCGCAACCACATCAGCTCGATCCTTGCCAAAATGGGCCTACGCAACCGCACCCAAATCGCCATCGCCTATCTGCGAGGGTAGTTGCTCGAAGACCGACTGCCCCGGCGTTACAAAATGGCTGCTACTGATTTAATGCCATTTCAAAACTATGCCGGTTTACTACGACGAATCGCCCGTCTCCGACCACAGCAAATTGCGCGCTTGCAAAACCGCAGGTAGAACGTTTGCAATATTTAGGAAAATGCAGCCATGGTCGGGAATGCCGAATTCATCGTAGTAAACCGACATAGTTTTGTTCGGGCGGCACTGCACGAGTGTCTCCGCCAGCCTCGCGGGACCAAAATGAGCCGTTTTCCTCCGTCCCCAAGGGATCAGCCGAAACCGCCCGCCACGAAATCGGCCCATCTACTACGTTTGACTCGATACCCCTGACCATACCTTCGCTTTGAGCAAAACCGCAGGCGTTCTACCTGCGGTTTTGTTTTCGCGTTTTTTGGCATGGTTGGGGGTAAGGGACTAAACGTAGTAGATGGGCCGGTTTCGTGGCGAATCCTTCTCGCCTACGCATAAAAGCGCCGCCACGGAGGAGGGAGATGCCTCCGTGGCGGCTGGGGGTGGGGGTGGGGGCTATGTTCTGGCTCCCCTCCGGCCGCCCGGGGCCTTTTGGCCCCGGGCGCTGCCAGCGTGCCTAGCGCTTACGGATACCCCAGACCAGGGCTCCGACGCCGGCCATGGCGATGACGAATGCCATGAGCAGTGCAGCGGCCTGCTGGTCGCCCGTGGTGGGCAGGAAACCCTTGACCGTCTTGACGATGTTCGTCACGGTCTTGGGCGTGCCGGGGTCGGGCGTCGGCACGGGCGTCTCGGGCTTCTTGTACGTGTTGTTGAACACGATACCCTCGACGCTCTTGTCGCCCTTGGCATAGGCGACGCTCGCCTTGAGGTTGCCCTCGCCGTCGTCGATCACGTTGACGGTCGCGGTAAAGACGGACTTGTCATAGGTCATACCGACCTCGTCGCCCTTGACCTCGCTGATGGTGTAGACGTACGTACCGGGCCCGTCGTACTCGAACTTGTCGAAGTTGATCTTGCCGTCGGCATCGTTGGTGACGGTGGACTCGACATCCTCGCCAACGAGCTTAAAGCTAAACTCGTCCTTCTTGAGCTCGCGTCCCTCGAGCACCTTGATGGCGCCGATGGAGACCTGCGTGGGCATGGCATGATACTTGTTAGTAAAGCCAGCCGACTCGGTGGTTCCCTCGAGCTTGTGCGTCGCGGTCAGCGTGCCGTCGCCGTTGTCGGAGACGGTGGTCACGACGGTGTAGGTCGTGCCGTCATAGGTGACGCCCTTGTACAGGCCGAGCGCGTTGGGGCAAGCCTCACGCAGCATGTACGTGTGCGTGCCGGGTGCCTCGTAGCGGATCGGGCTCAGCGTAACGTTACCGTCGGCGTCGTTGGTGCCGCTGGCGACAGCTACGCCGTTCTCGAGCAGCTCAAACGTGAACTCGCCCGCTGCAAGATCGCGTCCGGTCAGACGTTTGACCGTCTTGACCCGATCGGTCACGACAGAGTCGGTGGGCGTTACGCTGTAGGTGTTGATGAATGTGAAGGCCGCACCGTCGTCGCCGTTGCGCACGACGCTCAGATGTCCGGTGCCGTCGTCAGTCACGGTATAGGAAACCTTGCGCGTGGCGTTGGCATCGTTGGTCACGCCAGGGGCGCTGCCGGTCTCGGTCACCGTATAGGCAAAGGTGTGCGAGCGCGGAGCGGTGGGGGCCGCAGGCTCGGACTCGTCGACATTGGCGTCAGCGGCGGGGTCGGCCTCTTCAGCCTCTGCCTCGTCGGCCTCGGCCTCGTCAGCTTCGTCCGCCTCGGCCTTATCGGTCGCATCGTCCGTCACGCCCAGAGCGCGGTTGAGGTCCTCGAGCGTAAAGTGGATCTTGCCAAAGTCCACGTTACCGGCTGCGTCGTTGGTTACGGTCGTGCGCTCGGGCATCGGGGCACCTGCCTCGTCGGCGGTCACGGTAAAGGTGAACTTACCCGTGATGTCGGCCGGGGTCAGGCCCTCGGCAACCTGGAGCTTCTTAGTACCGGTGAGCGCGGCATCCACGGCGTCGGCGCCGTAGACGTTCTCGAACAAGGGCTCGACGCCGCCGTAGTCGACCGTCGCCGTCAGGGTACCGTCACCGTTGTCGACGACGATAACCTTAAAGCCAAAGCTCCACGTTGTAGCGGAAACGCCATTCGGCAGCCCGAATAAATCTTCGTAGGCCGTGTAGTTAATGGTCCAGGCAAGCTTGCCGTCCTTATCGGTACGATAAGCAAGCCCAGCAGCCTCAAGATTAGCAAGCATCTTGGTGTCGTAGTGCAGCGTATCAAAGCTCACGTGCCCGCCGATATTGGGCTTGAGGTTTTCGTATGCCACAAGCTCACCCTGATAGGCGATGCCGAACCAGAACTCGCCGTCGGCCATCGGGCGACCGGTCAGAGTCTTGGTGGCAACGACCTGAGCAGCGGTGCCACCAGGCGTGTTGGTCGTAGCGCTGTAACTGTTGTGGAACGGCACCAGGGCCTTCTCGACCTTGTTCTCGCCACTCTTGTGGACCGTCTCATGCGTGCCCTCGGGACCACCGGAAACGGTCGTCGTAGCAGTGAGCGTACCGGCGGTGTCGTCGGCGATGGCGATCGTCACCGTGCGTACGGCGTCATCGTAGGTGTAACCGGGCTGGCCGTCGTTCTTTTCGGCCACGGTGTACTTGAAGGTCTTGCCGGCGTCAGCCTGCGTAAATTTAACCTCATGACCAGCCAGAATGTCGATCAGTCCGACCGTTGCCTCTGCCGCTTCGGGGGACTTGAAGCTGTTGGCCCCGGGCAGCAGACCGAGCGCGCGAGCCGAGGCGTCGTCAGCAGGTGTCACGGTAAAGGTGAACTGGCCCTCGGTCATGGGGCGGCCGTCCAGATACTTGCTGAGCCACAGACCGCCGGCCGCGGTGTAGTTAAGCTCAGTGCGGTACGTGTTGGTAAAGCGTCCGTTTTCCTTCTTGGTGACGTTGGCGGTCAGGTTGCCATCGCCGTCCTCGGTCACGGTTACTTCGGCGGTCGCGACGTGGGAGTCATACGTCATGCCGACCGTATT
>CAVEDI010000286.1:0-2929 GCA_963614405.1 Oscillospiraceae bacterium
CAGATCCTCAACGCCATGCTCGACGCCGAGGCCGACGAGATCACCGGGGCCGCCAGATACGAACGCAAGGAGGGGCGCAAGGCGTACAGGGCCGGCCACTACGAACGCACGCTCACGGCAAAGGCGGGCAGGCTCGAGCTCAGGGTGCCGAAACTCAAGGGCGCGGTCTTCGAATCCGCGGTCATCGAACGCTACCGCAGGCGGGAGTCCAGCGTCGAGGAGACGTTGATGGAGATGTACCTGGCGGGAGTGAGCACCCGTCAGGTCGACGACATCAGCAAACTGCTGTGGGGTGACAGGATGCCATCCCAGACCCTTTCCGACAAGCTCAAGCGCGTGTATGACGACATCGACCGATGGCGCACCCGGCCATTGGAATCCGAATACCCGTACGTGTTCATGGACGGCGTGTGGCACAAGCGCTCCTGGGGCGGAAGCGTGGAGAACGTCAGCGTCCTCGTCGCCATCGGCGTCAACGCGGAGGGCCACCGCGAGGTCATCGGCGTGACGGAGGGCATGAGGGAGGACGCTGCCAGCTGGGAGCAGTTCATACGAAGCATGATCGAACGCGGTTTGAAGGGCGTGCGCCTCGTGGTCGGCGACCGGTGCGCGGGACTCGTCTCCACGGTGAACTCGATGCTTCCCCGGGCGAAGTACCAGCGGTGCATGGTGCACTTCATGCGCAACGTGCTCTCGAAGGTGCCGCCCAACCACCGGGATTGGGCGTCCGCGGCCCTGAAGGCGATATTCGCCATGGAGTCCCGCGAATCCGCCCTCGCCAAGGCCGGGACGGTCGCCGCGGAGATGGAGTCCAGGAAGCTCAAGGCGGCGGCCGGCTGCCTGCGCGAGGGCATCGGGGAGACGACCGCCTACCTTTTGCCGGAATTCCCGACGGAGCACCGCAGGAGGATCCGCACGAACAACATGATCGAACGGCTGAACCGGGAGATCCGGCGTCGCACGCGCGTCGTCGGCAGTTTCCCGGACGGCAACAGCGCGTTGATGCTCATCTGCGCCAGAACCAGGTACGTCACCGCGAACGAATGGAGCACGCGCCGCTACCTCGACATGTCCCGGCTCGATGACAACCTGCAGGAAGCGAACTGATCATCGTCCCATGGACGGGCACGACCCTAAGTGCGCAAACCTTCGGGCACTACCAACCATAGGATCAAGCTGCGCACGAACAACATGATCGAGCGATTGAACAAGGAGATCCGCCGGCGCACCCGGGTCGTGGGCAGCTTCCCCGACTCCAACAGCGCGCTCATGCTCGTATGCGCCAGAATCCGCTACGTCACCTCACGCTCGTGGTTGGACCGGCGATACATGGACATGTCCCGGCTCGATGACAACCTAGGCGCAGCGGCATGAAAGTCACGCCAACAGCTGGCCAACAGCCAATCTGCGCAAAGAAGCGGGCACTACCAAATAGCGTTTATATTTGTGCGAAAACTAAAGGACTTGAAGTGAGAGAGTCGCTAATCCGTTAAGAAGGATGTTTTCTGCTGAATTGTCGCGGGAATGATTTTCCATGAGTTGGTATTCTTTTCGGCTTTGATGCACCTCATAGAAGCCTTAATGGGAGAGGGGGTGGTGGTAAGTAGGAGAGGGAATGCGGTCAACGCTGAGAATGCTCCCCACTCTGATAAACCATAGAAGAGAACAATTGTAATCAGAATCAAACTTGAATAGTCTTTGTTACGGATCATGGAACGAATAGAGTGAATAAGAATTACGGTAAAGATTAAAGCGCCGATTATACCAAATTCAACAAGAACTCTAACATAGGCGAAATCAAGCCAGAATGTACCCCACTGGCCATCTATAAAGAGAGTTTCTCCTAATTTGTCGAGATAATGTCCTGTTAGATTCACTCCATAGAGACGAATTGCCATTACGGAACCGATGAATCTATACGAAAATGTGCCGGAGATGATTTTTCCTATGAAGCCAGTCTTCCCGGTGAGATACAAGGAGAAAATGAGGATACCGATAATTGCAACAAGATATGGTGTGAATCGTAGTATTTTCTTTTTGAAAAAATCAGGCTTGTTAAAGAAGAGAATTAAGAGAGCGTAGATAACGAGCACAACGCAACCGGTGACGCAGTTCGGGAAGATGTAAAGAAATGCGCTTGAAATAGCTAGGATAGCTATGGAAATTGAAGAAGACAATTTGCTTATGTATATGAAACATATAATCGTGAATGCAAATTGAATTCCAAAATTGTTTGGCTGAAGGAAGAAGAAAGTATATCTAGTTCTATCTCCTGTGTTATATAGACTAACGTTTATAAATTTGATTTTTAAAGCTAGAAAATATGTTATAATGCATGAGGCTAAAATGATTGATTGTACAGTTAAAAATGTATTTAATAGCTTCTTTTTTGTGCTTTGTGTGGTAGCTGCGAAGAGAAGAAACACGATTAGTGTGGTGTCTCGAGTTAGTAGCCAAGTGTTAAAAGCGAATAAAAAAACAAGTATTAAGAAAAAAGATTTTTTTTGAAAGAGGACAACACTAGAGACTGCAATTATGCCTAAAAGTGTGATACTGGACTTGCTGAGGGGATCTAGAAAATCAAAATCAAGCAAATTGGCATATTTGTTTATTAAAAGAATTATAAAGCCAGCAATGATGATGATGTGACTTACTCGGATTTTGTATATATTCTCTATCGTAGTTTTCATGTATCTCATTCCAAGCTTGCGCGCAATGCTGCAATTCTCTCTAAGTTTATACAAAAGATAAAATCTGTCAGGGACATAAACGAAATGCCGCATCGTAAGTGTTGCCATTCTTGTCTTGTGTTATTGGCAGTTCATTCGTCTCCCCATGGGCCCAAACTAAAGTTCATTTTTCCTACTGCCGAATAGTGCAGTTTGGTGTGACGTCGGTGATCATCTGACCGCCGGCCACGGCGACACTG
>CAVEDI010000287.1:0-2783 GCA_963614405.1 Oscillospiraceae bacterium
CGTCGACAGGTACACATCGCCAAAGGGCGCAAAGTCGCCCTGGTAGCCGCCGCAAAGCGCCGGCGCCGCCAGCGCGTACTCGGTTTTGGACAGCGGGCTCAGCGCCATCGCACCCAGCTCGAGCGCCGTATCCTCCAGCATCAGGCCCAGCGTGCGCGAGCGCAGGCGCTCGGCATCGCCCGCCGACACGTCGCGATCGAGCACGCGCGCCGCATCCGGTGCATCGCGCTCGACGGTGCGAATGTGCAGACGCTCGGCGATGGCGCGGACGGCGGCACAGCGGGCAGCCTCGGCTTCTTCCTGCGCCGGCGTAAAGATACGGTTGCGCCCCAGCACCAGGCCAATCACATTGCGCGGGCCCAGAGCGTCGACGGCCAGCGCCGCCAGCAGGGACGACGGCAAGTCACCCTCGAGTGCCACCACAGCACGCGACGCACCGTGGGCTCGGGCGTTGTCGCGCACGGCGAGCACCAGCGCCTGCCACAGCCACTCCTCGGAACGGAACTCGGGCAGTTCGTGATCCTCCAGGGCATCGAGCATCACGCCGCGCTGAATCTCCTGAACCAGCAGGCTCTCCTCAAAGCACGGCGCCTGGGCCACCACGCGACCGCAGTCGTCGAGCACAAACGAACCGCCGGTATACACCGACTCGTCATAGGCACCGACCGGCGCCATGCAGGCAAACCACACGCTGCGCTTGGATGCGATCTTGCGGTAGGCGCCGCTGCGAACGGCAGCAATGGCGGCAGTCTCGCGGTCGGTCATGTCAAACGCGTTGAATTGGAAATACGCAATGAGGTCAACACCGGTCGGCAGCATCTCGAGTTCGCGGTCCAAGTCAAAAATCACGGCGATGCGCACGCCGTCCACGTCGAACACCGGCGGCGCCCAACGTGTGTCGTTGTTCTCGCCACGCTGCAGGGCAATGCTCGAACGCGCCGGCACCACATGACCGTCCTTGAGCATCATGTAGTCGAGCAGCGGCTGGCCCTCAAACGAAACCGCCGCGGGCACGATGCAGATCATGTCAAGCTCCTGGATACGCTCGGCGACACCAGTCAAACCGGCAAGCACGTCGTGCTCAAAGTCGGCAGCGCCCACCAGGCCACCGGGCATGGCGCCCATAAAGAGCGGAGCCGGAACGCACAGCACGCGCGCCCCGCGCTCGTGGGCCAGACGAGCCTGGTCCTCGATGCGGCCGCAAATGCCCTCAATATCACCCAGGCGCATATCGATCTGTGCAAGCGCGAGCTTCATGGCCCAGCCCTTTCCGTCGTAAACCATCGAAATCGTAGTAAAAGCGCCGGCCGCATAATGCAGCCGGCGCTTGCATGTGCATATGCTAGCTATGATACCCCGAGCGGGGGCGCGCTCCTAGAATGTCGCGGACCACAGCCCGTGCAGGTTGCAGTAGGCATAGACGGTACCGGTCTTGGAGCCGCCCGCGAAAAACGTCGCGGGTTTCATGCCGGGCTCAAGGTAATGAACCTCTAAGCGGCCCTCGGCCTCAAGCGCAATCCACTCAATGTAGTGTTCGGGCAGGCTGGGGTGCTCGACCGAGCCAACGCGTGCACGAATCACGTGACCGTCGCGCTCGGTCTCGACAACAGGCACGTGCTTCTCGTGCGCCGCGTCCTCAGTGTTTGCGGTCAGTTCCGTGCAACCGGCAGGGGTCGCAACGTCGTCGCCAAGGGCAGCGATAAGCTTGCCATCGGGGTCCTTAAAGAATTTCGCCATGATGTTCTCCTTTGCTGATGTGCCAATGTTCTTGATGGTTCTTATGCCCAAAGGCAGACAAACCATCCACGGCATTGCAAATGAACACATAACGGATCAGGCAAGCGGTCGGGCCAAAATGCGTCGACCGTCCTGCCCACTCCAGCAGTCCCACCCCGCGCGCGGCTAGCGCCCGTCGCCGCCGAGAAGCGCCAGAACATCCTCGCGCGTGAACAGTGCCGACGAGATGCCGTCGCCGCCGAGTACGCTGTTGACCAGGTCGCGCTTGGACTCCTGCATCTGCATAATGCGTTCCTCGATCGTGTCCTTGGCGATGAGCTTGTACACGGTCACGGTATGCTGCTGGCCAATACGGTGTGCACGATCAGTTGCTTGGTCCTGCGCCGCCACGTTCCACCACGGGTCGTAGTGGATGACCACGTCGGCAGCCGTCAAGTTAAGGCCCACGCCGCCCGCCTTGAGCGAAATCAAAAAGACCGGAACCTCGCCCGCTTGGAACTGCGCGACCATCTTGGCGCGGCTCTCCTTAGACGAAGCGCCCGTGAGCTTAAGGAAGGCGATGTCCTCCTTGGCCAGGCGCTTACCGATAATATCGAGCATACCCGTAAACTGGCTGAACAACAGGATGCGATGTCCGCCGTCGAGTGCGCCGTGCACGAGCTCCATGCACGTATCGAGTTTGGCGCTCCCCGCCTTGTAATCCTCGTAGTGCAGACGCGGGTCGCAGCAGATCTGGCGCAGCTTGGTGAGCTCGGCGAGCACCTTGAGCTTGTCCTTCTTAAACTCGGATGCCTCGCGATGCTGCACCTGTTGGGCGATGCGGTCCTGGTTGGCCAGGTAGAGTTTGCGCTGCTCGCCGGTGAGCTGCGCCATGACCGTATCCTCGATCTTCTCGGGCAGGTCGGCCACCACGTCTTCCTTGACACGGCGCAACACAAACGGCGACACGAGCGCTTGCAGGCGAGCGGCACTGTCGCCCTCGGCATGCTCGACCGGGCTTTCGAAGCGCTTGGCAAACGACTCGCGCGTGCCGAGCAGGCCCGGCA
>CAVEDI010000288.1:0-2606 GCA_963614405.1 Oscillospiraceae bacterium
TGCCTGAACTTCAATGTCCGACGTGCCGGTTTGTCCGCGATCAGCCACTTTTTCATGCTTGTTTTCGATGTCCCTTTGTGCTGATTCAGGCTGCTCTCTCCGAGTATCCGACTGTTTTGGAGTTAGGGTGCGAGCAGATGCGATATCTTTCTGGGGCGATGTTACTGATTGCTGCGTGATTTCCTCAAAGACCTCGTCAAGACGGCTGACTTTGGGATTAAGGATAAAAATACCCGATCGCGGTCCGAAATCCGACCTGTTTTGTTCGTACCACACAGAGGTTTCTGCGTAATATAGGTCTTTGCCCTTTTGTTTCCCTGCGGCTAGCCAGACTGAAGACACCCTCTTCCCATTTTCTCCTGCAACGTCGTGCATATACTTCATGATGCAGGTGCTAAGCTCTGAAGGCCTTGAGAAGGTGTCATACAAATCTTGAGCTGGCCTGTATTTTGCATCGATGACGTGAAAGCTCTTCTGACTCGATTCCGATGTTATCTCGATGAGGTAATCGGGTGTCCAAAAACTGCGCCGGCTGGACAGACGATGTAGGGGTATGCCTTCCTCCTCATCTAAACCTGCGTGAATAATCGGCTGATAGTACAGCTTTAACCGGTTTTTTCCCTTATGCAGATTGAAGATGGATGCAATCTGCGTCTCTGGACGAAATCTGCTTCGTGGTAGGTAATTGCCGCATCGGATAGGGCGACTCTCTTCGTTAGACGGAGTGTAGCCTTGATCGGATAGCCAGCATAGTATTCGATAGAGGGAGTAGTACTCGTATATCGTATAGTTTGTCCGTCCTAAGGAGGTGAAGTGCCAATCCCTCCTTCGCGACGGAGAAGTCTCCAAAGTTGATCCATTCAAGGATTAATGGAAAGATCTGTGAATAGGCCCGCACCTCTTGGAAAATTTTTGTTCGATGAGGAGCGCGGGTGAAATGGCTTGCGACGCCTGGGAGGAAAGAGAGGTAATCGCGAAGCAGATTATCCCCTAACGAAATCAATGCGTCGAGTTGATCCAGGCAGGAACTCTCTCGTATCGTGAGGGAGCGAACCAGGGCGAGAGAGGGAATGACGACTCCTTCCGAACGGAAGCCCTCAAGCGTGGTCTCTATCCTTTTTATCTCGTCGCAGCTGCCGTGAAGGGATTTGCGCAACGTTCTGGCGGTTTTAACAACTTCAGAGAGGAATCCCAAGATAAGCCTATTCTCATAGCTATCGTGAGTTTTCACCCTAACTTCTGTTCGAACCCTCTGGGGCAGATAGCTTTTTCCGTACATGGATATGCCTCTGCTTTCGGGAACCTCGCTCAACATGGAGAGATTCTTGGAAAGCCAGTCAAGCTCTTCATATCCAGCGCGGCGGACTCGGGAAAGCGGGACGATTTTCTGTGTCTTCACGATACGCGTGTATCCGTGGTTGCGAAAATATTCCCTCTGTAGCGAATATTCTGCAAGGACCCTCTTGATGAGGTACAACGTGGTGGAGAGGGACCGGGGAGAACGGTTTTGTATTGAGCCTTCAAGGATGGAATAAGGGGCCTTTTGGGATGTTGCATAGTGAGAGAACATCCAATTTGAGGCTTCGTTGTCGGAATCCAAGAGTTGGGTGAGCATGTCCTCGACATTGGCGGCATCGCCGAGGTTGCGTGACTGGCAGGGAATGTCCTTGGTGGAAAGTATGATTGACCTCTCCATCTCCACGACAAGCTCAACTTCAATGCGAGCAAATCCATACGTTAAAAAGAACAATCGATTATCAGCTAGTGAGCCAGTTTCGCTGCGTCCGTTAAATAGTGCGTAGATTGTTGCGCTGGAACAAAGGGGGTCAGGCTTTCCTTCATCTAGCGAGAAGGTAATTGTGTCTCCCCCATTGATGTTGATATCTGCATGAAGTGGCTTTATGTTGGATGGAAGTGAGACGTAGATGTCATAGGGTGCGGTGTCCAGCAGACAGCCGCCGGAGGCAATCGTGATGCTCTCTGGTATCCCCTCGACGGGATGCAGGTCGAAGCGCATCCTGCCCTCATAGCTATTCTTTTGCGAAAGGATTACTGCGTATAAGCTAGATAAAGTATTGGTAGTAACCATTGCTTTCACCGTATTCCCTCATCCGCTCCAAATGCTTCGTAGTTAACGTCAAGCTGCGGCATTCTTTGAGGAGAGCGTCTACAAGCGGCTCGATTGCCTCCCTTGAGCCGGATATGAGCGGGAGCACCTTTTGAGAAAAGGCGAAGTCCAAAGGAGTAAATTGATTATCCGTTAGTTGCGCCTTCATAAGGGGAGAAGCTGCGGCGACGTATCGTCTAACCATAAGCTGGGATCTTTGGGAAATTGGCAGCGCTTGTTTGGCGCAAATATTGACGAGCATTTTGAAAAGGCCGTCAACCTGCTCATCATCAATTCTAGTCGACTTGGAGTAGAAGGCCTTCATTAGCCTCTCATATGAATAAGGACACACATTGGCGAATAGGGTGTCGACATTTATGTCACACGAATCTTCTGCCAGCTCCTGTGATTCTAACGTGATAACCCAACTTCTATCTAGAAAGCGCGGCGATAATTCTTCGGTCGTATGGTCGAAGTTGACTGTCGCAAGGAAGCGAAC
>CAVEDI010000289.1:0-2452 GCA_963614405.1 Oscillospiraceae bacterium
AGGGGAAGCACGGACCCAGTCTCCCCGTTCTCCACCAACTCCGGCATGCAGCCGATATCGAAAACAACAACCGGCTTGCCGTGTGCGTAGGCCTCTAGCACGGTGTTGGGCATGTTCTCAAACCAAGTCGATGGGCAGAGAACGCAAGCGGCGCCGTCAATGAGGCGCTCCTTCTCCTCGCCCTTAACGAAGCCTACGAAATCCACGCGGTCCGATATGCCGGCCTCTTCTACAGCCGTTTTAATTGACGCAGCGTACTCGTCGTCGGTACGACCAGTGATCTTGAGCCAAACACCGCTGTTGCGCATGGCGGCATCTACGGTTAGATCAACGCCCTTTTCGGGACTGATCCTACCAAGATAGAGTGCGTACTTTCCCGCGGCAGGACAGACCTCAGGCCGAGAAGGAGCCGTAGTAAACGTCGGAACAACATTAATCTTCTCCCCTGGTACACCGGACTTCTTGAGAAGGGACGCCGTGAACGCGGAGGGGCAGACGAATGCATCCACATAATCAAACAGGCGCTTGCAGCGGTGGAACTTCATCGACGCGATACGCACTGCAGTTGTGGCCCTCGAGCCATGGCAGCAGGACATATCGGCAGCCTTGGAGTAATCACCGTTGATACAAGCAGTACAGACCTCCCCGTTGCAAAGGAAATCGGAACGGGGGCACATGATGTTAAAATCCGAAAGCCTATGGACAACCCTTACGCCTTCATCGTGACACGCCTTGAAGATGCTCGGAGAAAGCGCGTTAATCTGCTGCAGAACATAAACGACGTCCGGTCTCTCGTCCCGGATGAGATGTCGGAGATTCTTATATGCCTCGAGGTTATAGAAAGCGCAGGAAAGTAAACGGGCAACGTTCTTCGGAGTCTTCTTTACGTTGTTAAAGTAAGCGTCGCCCGACTCACTTTTCCCATGGGGAAAATATCGAGAATACGGCGTTTCCTCATTGAGCGGACTGCGGACCGAAAACGGAATAACAGTATGCCCGGCGTCTTCGAGGAGGCGCTTAACGTTGAACATATAAATCTCGGGACCGCCCGAGACATAGTAGCGATAATTCGCCAAGATTATCTTCATCGGGCCTCTCCTTGATAAAGCTCGAGGGTCCGTTCGACGACGGAATCCCAGTCATAGTTATTTCTCACGCGCTCGCGAGCACTCTCGCCGAGCTTGTTGGCCCTTTCCGGATTATCCAGAAGGCCGCGAAGGACGCGAGTAAGCTCAGAAACGTTGCCTTTGGCAAAAGTTGCGCCGGCGCTTCCAAGAACGTCAGCGCATTCGGGCACATCGCTCGTAACGCAACATGTACCGTAGGACATGGCTTCCATAAGAGAAAGTGGCATACCTTCCACATCGGAAGGGAGCACGTAGACATATGCATTCGAATAGAGCTCGGCGAGAAGGTCACCCGTGACGAATCCGGTAAAAATAACGCGCGGGTCAGAACCAGCCCGCTTTCTAAGCTCAATCTCAAATGCATCGGTGTCAGAACCTCCGCCAGCAATGACCAAGCGCTTATTGGTATCGAGCCGACGAAAAGCATCAACGAGCAAATCACCGCGCTTCTCGGGAACCAGTCGGCCAAGATACAAGATGTAGTCGCCACGAGATAGGCCCCAACGCTCAGCGATTAAACTGGCATTAATACGCTCACGGATTTCCACTCCATTGTGTATGAGAGTGGCCTCACGACCGTATTCCTGCTTGAAGTAGCCCTCCGCAGACGACGACAGGACAATCAGCTCATTCGATTGGGTTGCAGCCGCCTTCTCGCCCATCTTGATACAAGTGCTAGCAAGTCGTCCCCACTTGGCCCTCTGCCAGTCAAGACCGTGGATCGTTGCAACGGTGCGAATTCCTGCCCGACGGGCAAGGGGCAGTGGAACACAGGGCCCTTCGGCGTGGTAATGAATCACGTCAGAACGGTCCTTAATCGCCTGTCGAGTCGCAAAATAGGACGAAGAAAGTGCAGCAAGGCCCTTCTTATCAATTGTCTTTACCGGCACAATACGAACACCGTCAGCGATGCGCTCGGAAAGGGATGTCGCCTCGCCGGTCATTACGTCGGAGCCGGAGCGATCGTAACATGTAACCTCATGCCCAAGAGCAGCCATACGACGCGCCAGTTCCGTAACAACGACTTCGACCCCACCTTCGCGAGAGCCAAACCGCTTATGCCCAATCATTGCGATTCGCACGCTAGCAACAGCCCCCGTAATAGCGCTTATACCACTTGGCGAAGGCCCTCAGGCCGTCCTCGAGCGGCGTCGCGGGCTTGTAGCCCAGGTCGCGCTGGAGCGCCGTGGTGTCGGCGTAGGTGACGGGCACGTCGCCGGGCTGCATCGGCACGAGCTGCTTGTGGGCCTCAAAGTCGTAATCGGTGGGAAGCACGCCCTCCTCCACCAGCACGAGCTGCAGCGTGTCAACGAAGTCGAGCAGGT
>CAVEDI010000290.1:0-2430 GCA_963614405.1 Oscillospiraceae bacterium
TTTTCGTGAATGTGTCGCAGGTGCGGAGGAATGGCGACCAATAATGCTCTATTGGGCTAAGATTTGCTTCATCTAGTAGAAAGATATACGGAAGCGCCTCCGAGTCGCTTTCTCTAGAAAGCTGCCTCATTGCATCGAAGACTCGAGGATTAGCTGCTTCGTAAGTATTCGTAATTGGGTTGTGGTAGCCAATATAATCTTTATAGGATGTCCAGCCGTTCTCTACGTCAATTTCCGTGAATCGCGGTGCAGGATTCACATTGCCTCTCAGTCCAAGTGCGCCCGCTAAAATATTGCTCAGGCTAGTTTTTCCAGTGCCCGGTTTGCCTGCAAACGTTGTGACAAACCCCTGCATGAGGCATATGGCAAGATTGATTGCTTCATTTCGATTCAGGTTGCGTCCAGCAAGGGAAACGATGCGCTTCTCAAGCTCGTCGACGACTTCTTCGTTGGAAAGCTGGTCTTCGTCGCATCTAGTTTCCCATGTTATTGACGGGGAAACCGCTTCTTCTTTTTTTAGGTCGAGCTCTTTGACCGTGTTGACAACTTTTCTGAGAATCTCGCTTTCCAATATTTTGCCAGTGGAAGTCGCTTCGTCGTTGAGAGTGGAAAGAATGTCGTCAACCTCACGTTTCAGACGGTCGTTGTCGACAACTGCCTGACGATACTCAGATCTTTTCCTATCGGTGTCTTCGCAAAGCTGTTCATAGTCTTGACGCATTTTGTCAAGCTTTTCGCTTTCTGCGGCAAGACGTTCCTGAACAAGCGCGTCGGCGTCTTTCCGAGCGCGTTGTTCCTCCTGTCTAGCTTCAGATATCTTCCCTTGTAGTTCTTTTAGCTTTTCCTCTTCCGCGGTGGAACGCGCTTTGAGCGCCTGTGTTTCCTCGTTGATCCTTTCTTTTATTCCAGAGCTTCTTAGCAGGCGATCTTTGATGTAGGGATAAGCTTCTTCGCTAACCAGGAGTTCTTGTAGGCGCTCGTCGCTTATTACGTTTAGCACTGAATTAAGGAGACCGCTTGCGTCTAGCGCGGCGCTTTCCATTTCTGATACTGCCTCGACAAGCCTTCCCTTTCTGGCGTCATCGAACATGGGAGATTGGTTTTGCGATGCCGAATAATCAAGAATAGCGCTTTTTAACTTTTGCAGTGTTCCGCGTTCGAATTGTTCCTTCATCTCTTTCGAGTCATTAATGATTCTCGAAAAGATTTGAGGAAGCTCCTTCTTCGGCAGCCAGTCAATGGAATCAACTTCACTGGCGTTTTCAATCAGAGCGTCAGCGGCTCCTTTTTCTATTAGCCGGCAGATGGGAGAGTAGTCGCCTTCTTCACGTCGGAAAATCGGGAATTCATTCTCGAGGAGGTCGCTTGCGATCTTAAAAATATGAAAGTCATAGAATTTGGTCGCAGTTAGTTCAACCCTGCCGTCCTCTGTGGTGCAGTGCGCAAAAGGTCCGTAATAGCACGTGCCAGTTTTAGTCTCGTGCTTAACAAAGACATAAGGGCAGAACAGCTCAGTTTGAGCATCTGCGAGACTAACTGGCCGAGTAAAGGGCTTTGAAAACGGCTCCACCGTTTCAACCTCTATAAACTCGTACATGCGCACGTGGCGGCCGAGCCAACCGGTGGTGGAGGTGCTGTCGACGAACTATGAGCCGCAGTGACGGGGCTCGCCGTGCGGGAACTGATTGCAATCCCCCACCCCAGCCCATGAGAGGCGATTTGAGGGGCAATATCCGGGTTGGGCGCGGCAGGTAGAAAGGCATGTCTTTATCATCTAAAAAAACAGCCGGTGACCCATTCGTGACCCATCTGGTGACCCAGCATAAAAAAAGTCAGGCACTAGGTGCCTGACCTGCAAACTTCTGGTCGGGACGACTGGATTCGAACCAGCGACCCCTTGACCCCCAGTCAAGTGCGCTACCAAGCTGCGCCACGTCCCGAAGCTTTTGTTTGTTGCTCTGCTCTCGCTCGCAACAGGGAGTATATTAACTCGAAACTTTAGCCTTGTGCAAGAACTTTTTTACAAATTTTGAAGCAAGTCCAAAATTGTATCTGCGAGCTGGGGTTTTGTTAGCACAGGAAGTTCTTGCGTACCCGCCTTACTCACGATCCAGGCCTTGTTCGTATCGGTTCCAAAGCCCGAATCGGCGCGTGAGACATCGTTGGCGATAATGGCATCGCAGCTCTTGCGGGCCAATTTGCGTTCGGCGTACTCGACAACATTGTCGGTCTCGGCCGCAAAGCCGATCACGCACCGCTCGCCCTTCTGACGCGAAAGCTCGGCTAAGATGTCAACGGTCTCGACGAGCTCGATTCGATCCAGGCGCTCGTTAGCCTTTTTGAGCTTATGGTCGGCAGGGGCCGCCGGGGTATAGTCGGCGACGGCAGCCGCACAAATTGCCGCATCGGCCGTCTGGAAGGCGCTCAGTG
>CAVEDI010000291.1:0-2369 GCA_963614405.1 Oscillospiraceae bacterium
ACTGCGGGAACGGCCTATCCGCTCAATGTGTTCGGCTGAGATCGGAAATCAACCTAAACAACTCGTCATTTCTAACGGGATTCAGTTTTCAGGGGAGGGGTATACGCGCACACCCAGCCAGTGTCGGGTCAACTAGCATGGTATATTTACATTAGTGCTACCAAGTTAGTCGCCGACCCTTGAAATGAGGTGCCGAGATGAACGACATTCTCGCAAGAAGAGCAAGACGAGCAACTGTGGGCATCGCCCTTTTCGCGGCACTTGTCGCGGGAATCGCCCCCGTAGCGGCGATCGCGGCAGAAACCAGTTCCCCCACCGATGCGGCCGTTTCGCAGACGAGCGCCACCAGCGGCAATTCGGGCGCCCCGCAGACAGAAGATGCGGCCGCCGCAAAAGAAAAAGCGTATGCAGCCATGCAGGAAGCGCTCAAAAACCTCGAGGCCGCAAAAAACGCCGCAAGTCCCGAGAAAATTGCGAGATTCAATGATGACATTACCCGTTTTCAAGAGTACCGCGAAAAGATGGCGGCGCAAGCCGCCGAAGGGAGGGAACTCCTTCCCACCATGCAAGCGGACATCGATGCTGCCCAAGCCAAATACGACGGGGCCATCAACCGGGTAAGCGAGCTCCAGGCAGAATTAGAGAAGAAACATGAGATGCTTAAGACACTCGAAGCACTCGGCTACGAGGAGTTTGTCGAAACTACTAAACAGCAAATAAAGCAGTTGCACAGTGAGATCATATCGGCAAAAACGCACGTAAACTATTGCGAAACGGAGCTCCGCGAGTTCCAGTACCGCCTCAGAAGAGAGGAAAGACGAGTTAATGACTGTGAACGTGCTGTAGAGAAATATAAAGCCGATATCGACCGGTTCACAGCCTGGCGAGATGCGCTCCTCGACAATTTGAAAAAAGCGCAAACGGCCTATGACGACGCCTGCAAGGCATACGAAGAGGCAAAGGCCGCGGCAGACAAGGCCGCCTCGCCCGAGATAACGAAACCGACCGAGACAGTGCCTCCCTCCGGCTCGACGCAACCCGCCGAGGCGACACCGCCCGTTGCCTCACCTGCAACCGGCAAAGACGCCCCATCGAGCTCCACCAAGCAGGCGAACACGAGCAGCGGCAAGCAAGCAGATACGACCGCCGGCAAGCTCGCGAACACGGGCGATGCAGCGCCGAGCGCAATCGCACTCGCAGCAGTCGCCGCCGCAGGACTCGGAATAACCGCCACGGCCACACGCCGCCTCAAGAACTCAAAATAGCCGCCAGAGCATACCACCTTCGCCAATCCACAAACCCAGAAAGAAAAGAGGCCCGTTTCCCCAACCTGAACCGCGCCCCAAATCTTGGACGCCCTAAATAGCGACTAGGCCGCGAGGGCCTGATTCCGGTACTCCTCCGGGGTCAGGCCCTTCAATCTTACCTGCCTCCGGCTCGTGTTCCAGTGGACTATGTATTCCTCCAGGTCGCGTTTGAAATCCTCGAACGTCTTCCACTCGCGGCCCCTGTAGAACTCGTCCTTGACGTGGCCGAAGAGCTGCTCGGTGGCGGCATTGTCGATGCAGTTCGCCTTCCTGGACATGCTCTGGACGATGCCGGCGGCCTCGAGCCTGGATGTGTACGAGGCGTGCTGGTACTGCCAGCCCCGGTCCGAGTGCATGGTCGGGGCGGCGCCCTCGGGGATCTTGGGCAGCAGCTCGTCGAGCATCCTCGCCTGCTGGGACATGTCGGGCGTGGTCGATATGTCGCTCGCCACGATCTCCTTGGTGCAGAAGTCCAGCGTCGGGGCCCAGTAGGCCTTGCCGCCGGCCACCTTGAACTCGGTGACGTCCGTCCCCAGCTTCTGCCACGGGGCCCCGGCGTCGAAATCCCTCGCGATCACGTTCTCGAACGTCCTGCCGACGACGCCCCTGTACGAGTTGTACCTGTGGTAGGCCGTCTCGCGTCTGATGCCGCAGCGAATCCCCATCTCGCGCATCATCTTGAGCACGGTCTTGTCGGCTATCACGGCCCCCTCTTCCGCCCTGAGGCACATCGCTATCTGCCGGTGCCCGCAGCCGTTGGCGGTGCGCGAGAAGATCTCGGCGGCCGCCTCCCGGAGCTCGGCGCGCGTGGGCCTCGGCGGGTGCGCGAGGGCGTAGTAGTAGGTCGACCGCTTGAGCTCGGCGCATGCGAGCAGGTGCCCGAGCGCGTGCCCCTCGGCGCGCAGGGCCGCGACCGCTTCGGCCTTCGCCCTGGTCAGAGCCCGTCCCTCTCGACCAGGGCGCGTAATTTTTTTAGGTAGGCCACCTCGGCCTCGAGCCTACGGCACCGCTCCTCGAGCTCCTCCTCGCGGGTCCGCGGCCTCGCCTTGGAACCGCTCGGCC
>CAVEDI010000292.1:0-2240 GCA_963614405.1 Oscillospiraceae bacterium
CGTTCTGCACGGCGGGCGCCGTGGGGATCGTTGCGATCTCGCCGATGCCCTTGCCGCCGTATGCCACGGGCAACAGCTCGTCCTTCTCCACGTAGATAGCGTGGATATCCGGAATCTCGGGTGCACGGAACAGCCCGAGCGTACCGTACCTTGCCTGGGGCACGCAGTCCTTGAGCGGCCAGTCCTCGGTAAGTGCGTAACCCATACCCATGAGCACACCGCCTTCGATCTGACCCTGGATGGAGATGGGGTTGACCACCTTGCCGGAATCGTGCGCGGCGTAGACCTCGCTCACGCGGCCGTCATCATCCAGAATGACCACATGCGTGGCAAAGCCGTAGCAGATGTGGCTCTTGGGATTGGGAACGTCGGCGCCCAGTTTGTCGGTCGGCTCCAGGTACACGTAGCCAAACTCGCATCCCTCGAGCGCCTTGATGGCGGCCGCGGGATCCTGAGGGTGCATACCCTGGCCGGCGACGAGTTCCTGCGTGTGCAGCTGATAGGCGCGGCCGTCGTCATACTCGATCTTGACGCCGTCGCCATGCGCACTCACGGGAGCGGCGGGCGCAGACTTGCCGGCCTCGATATCAAGCATGGCATCGCGCAGCAGGAAGGCGGCACCGCGCACGGCCTCGCCGGTCACGACCGTCTGACGCGAGCCAGACGTGGTGCCGGAGTCGGGAGCGTTCTCGGTGGAGCACTCGCCGTTGGCGATGCAGCGAAGCGGCAGGCCGCATGCCTCGGCAACGTCTTGCAAAAAGACGGTGTTACAGCCCTGGCCAATGTCGGACGTGGCGGCATAGACCACGGCCGCGCCGTTCTCGATGCGAATCTTGCAGCGGCCGGCATCGGGCAGGCCCACGCCCACGCCGGCGTTCTTCATGGCGCAGGCAATGCCGGCGTGTCCGGGATGCGCATAGTAGGCATCCTTGACCTCGAGCAGTGTCTCCTTCAGCGCCGTGGAGCAGTCGGCAATCTGACCGTTGGGCAAAACCTCGCCCGGCTCGATGGCGTTGCGGTAGCGAATCTCCCACGGATCCAGGCCGACCTTCTCGGCCAGCAGGTCGATTAGGCTCTCGAGCGCAAACTCGGACTGGCAGACGCCAAAGCCACGGTACGCGCCGGCGGGCGGGTTGTTGGTGTAGTAGCCATAACCGCGAATGTCGGTGTTCTGGTACTTGTAGGGGCCGACAGCATGCGTGCAAGCGCGCTCGAGCACCGGGCCGCACAGCGACGCGTAGGCGCCGGTGTCAAAGTTGATCTCGCAATCCAGGCCGGTAAAGTTGCCCTCGGCGTCGCAACCCAGCGTAAAGGTACCGTCCATGGCATGACGCTTGGGATGGAACGCGAGCGACTCGGCACGCGTGAGCTTGCACTTCACAGGACGCTGGAACTTATAGGCAGCAAGCGCGGCCAGGTGCTGGATCGAAACGTCCTCCTTACCGCCAAAGCCGCCGCCCACGAGCATGGTCTCGACGACCACGCGCTCGGGTTCGCTATCCCAGCCAAACATATGGGCACACTCTTTGCGCGTGTCGTAGGCACCCTGGTCGGTCGACTGAACCTTGACGCCGTTCTTGTACGGGAAGGCAACGGCGCACTCGGGCTCCAAGAAGGCATGCTCGGTAAAGGGCGTGGTAAAGCGCTGCGTCACGGTAAACGCGCTCTCTGCCAGCGCCTTGGCGGCGTCGCCGCGCGTCACGTGACGGCTCTGACACACGTTGTCCTTGAGCTCCACCGTGTTGCCGAAGGCAAAGAAGCTGTCATGCAGGCGCGGGGCATCGGCGGCCCTGGCCTCGACAATGTTGCGCACGGGCTCCAGCGGCTCGTAGTCAATCTTTACGAGCTTCTTGGCCTTCTCGAGCGTCGCCTCGTCCTCGGCGACCACCAGCACGATGGCATCGCCCACGCAGCGGGTGATATCGCCCTGAGCGATCATGACGTCCCAGTCCTGGATAAGGTGGCCGACCTGGTTGACCGGCACGTCCTCGGCGCGCAGGATGCCCACTACACCGGGCAGGGCCTCGGCCTTGGAGGTGTCGATGGAGAGCACGCGGGCGCGCGGATACCTGGAGCGCACGGCGCTGGCATAGGTCAGGCCCGGCTGATCGAGCTCGTCGATGTCGTCGGGATACTTGCCCTCGCCGAGCACCTTCTTGCGCACGTCAATACGGAAGGCGCGCTTGCCCACGCCGTAGTCATCGCCGCGCTCCAGGTCCTCGTCGATCTGCTTTTCGCCG
>CAVEDI010000293.1:0-2228 GCA_963614405.1 Oscillospiraceae bacterium
TCCTGGGGCACGATGGGCACGATGGGCGTTGCCCTGATGGGCATTGGCTTCGGCCTTGGCATGAGTCCCGGCATGACCGCCGGCGCGGTCCTCTCCGGCGCCTACTTCGGCGATAAGATGAGCCCGCTGTCCGATACGACGAACCTCGCTCCCGCCATGGCCGGTACGGACGTTATCACCCACGTCAAGGCCATGATGCTGCCCACCGGCATCACCTACGCCATCACCCTGATCTTCTTCGGCGTTCTCGGTGTGATGCAGTATCACGGCGGCGATGCGGATATGTCCCGCGTGATCGAGTTCTCCAACGCGCTGAACGCCGCGGAGGGCGGTATCTTCAACATCAACCCGATGCTGCTCCTGCCTCCGGTCGTCGTTATCGTGGCAGTTGCCCTGAAGGTTCCCGCGATCCCCGGCATCACCCTCGGCATTGTTGCCGGTGTCATCCTGGGCCTCATCTTCCAGCCCGGTGCCTGCACGCTCGGTACCATCTTCGATTACGGTAAGAACGGCTACTACTTCTCTGAGGAAGCGCTCGCCATGTTCGAATCCACCCTGTCTCCTGAAACGAGCTACACCATGACAAAACTCCTGGAAAGCGGCGGTATCATGGGTATGATGTCCTCCGTCTCCATGACGATCATCGCCATGATGTTCGGCGGTATCATGGAGGAGACCCACCAGCTCGAGGTCATCGTCAACGCCCTCAAGAAGTTTGCCAAGGGCCCTGCGGCTCTCGTTGGCCTGACCGAAGTGACCTGCGTTCTCTCCAACGCCACCATGCCCGAGCAGTACATCTCCATCGTGGTTCCCGGCCGTATGTATGCCGAGGAGTATCACAAGATGGGCGTGCACCCGGCGGTCCTGTCCTCTGCTCTTGAGGGTGCCGGTACCGTTACCTCCGCTCTGATCCCCTGGAACACCTGCGGTGTGTTCATTAAGGACACTCTGAACATCGCTCCTTGGGGCGCCGGCGGTTACGGTCCCTGGGCCATCTTCAACTGGCTGATGCCCATCATCAACTGGCTGTGCGTGCTGATCGGCTGGACGCTCAAGGATCTTGCGGGCAAGCCCTTCAAGAAGAGCAAGAAGGTCGCGCAGTAAGCGCGGAACGGAAGATTATCCCTACCGAAACAACCCCCTATAAGGAATTTAACAATGACAATGAATCGGAATCAATATCCCTGTGTGGAATTCGATCTCGATAAATTGGCAGCGAATCTGGCAGCGCTCGTAGAGCGCTGCCATGATTCGCTCATCGAGGTCGCGGGCGTCGTCAAGGCTGTGTCGTCGCTGCCGGAGATCGTGCGCGTTTATGAAGAGAGCGGCGTGAAGTTCATCGCCACGTCCCGCATCAGCCAGATGCGCGCGATCCGCGAGGCGGGTATCTGCAAAAAGCCGCTGATGCTCATTCGTATCCCGATGCTCTCCGAGCTCCCCGACGTGGTGGAGCTGTGTGACATCAGCCTGCAGAGCGACATCACCGTGCTGCGTGCGCTGAACGAAGAGGCCAAAAAGCAGGGCAAGGTGCACGAGGTCATTTTGATGATGGACCTCGGCGACCTGCGCGAAGGCTTCTGGAACGAAGAGGACGCGATCGACGCCGCGCTCGAGATCGAGCATGAGCTCAAGAATCTGCGCCTTGCGGGCGTGGGCGTCAATTTGAGCTGCTACGGCTCTGTCACACCGAATAAGCGCAACATGCAGGGCCTTGTCAGCCTCGCGTCCGACATTGAGCGCGAGATCGGCCGCAAGCTTGACTACATTAGCGGCGGCGCGTCGACATCCGCCTACATGGCGATGAACGGCACGATGCCCTACCGCATCAACCTGCTGCGCCTTGGCGACATCGGGCTTCGCGGCGAGACGGACAACTTCGCTCCCGACTTTTTGGAAACGGGCGTCATGACGATCAAGGCTGAGGTCATCGAGTGCCGCGACAAGCCGAGCTTTCCGGTCGGCGAGTTGAGCGTGAACGCCTTCGGCGAGGTTGGCCACTACGAGGATCGCGGCATCCGCCGCCGTGCGCTTGTCGCGATGGGCCGCGTGGATTACGGTAACTGCTTCGATCTTGTCCCGAGTATGGAGGGTATCGAGGTCATCGGCGCTTCGTCCGACCACACGATCCTTGACGTCGAGGCCGTGAAGGACAAGATCCATGTGGGCGATGTGCTGGAGTTCGGCATCAAGGCCTACGGGCCGATGGCGTATCTCACCAGCAGCGACGG
>CAVEDI010000294.1:0-2206 GCA_963614405.1 Oscillospiraceae bacterium
GACTTTCATGGTATTCCTCCTTGCTATACGGAATCTGATTTTCATCATGGCGCAATGCACCATAGTGGAATCAGGGCTTGAGCCACTCGCTAATCGGGCACGCGATTAGTCTGGCATTATTATAGGCCATGTCGAGGGTTAGGCATGTGTGACCCGTATAGTAACCATCATGCCATCTAACGGCGAGGGAAAGATCTGCGTTATCCATGTTTGTTAGGCATATAGGAAGCAGAAAGCAGAGTTGATTATCGTAGAACTGAGGAACTGCTGCTTTGTAATTTGCTTCGATTTTTTTCTTTGCAAGCTCAACAGCACCGTTAAATAGAGTTGTTAGGTACGGGGAATCCTTTAAGGATTCTGGGAGGCGTTCGCGATTTCGGTCGTTTTGTAGTATGTGTGCAGTGTTGACACGAAGCTCGGCGTTTGTATCATAAATTAGCTCGCTGATTTTTGAAAAATACTGTGCGCGACGTGGAAGATGCAAGAAATCTCTGAAAAAAGGGTCGCCAGTATCAGAAAAGCACGTTAAATACCATGGCTCTTTCCCTGAAACTCTATTTTTCTGGAAAGCTGCATAAATCGTTTCGTATGTTGTTGTAAACAGTCCAGTGTTAAAACAGAGCTTGTCTCCAACAACTGAAAATATTTCTTCTCGCTCTTGGTCGGTTTTAGCTTGCTCGTACTCAAATGCGAGCCGCTTAAAAGTGTGTAGAATATAATTTTCTAGTATAGGGGTTTTCTGGTTCTGGCTTGTGGGCAGTGGATTTCGGTAAGACCATTTTTCGGGCAAAGCAAGCTGGGCAAGTCTGTCTAGCTTTTTGTACCACTGATCTTTCATGCCGCAGAAGGCAAATTGAAATAAATCGTTAGTAATAGATAGTTCCATAAGTTACTCCATAAAATTTAGTATAATACCAATAATTTAACTGATAAAAATGTTGACTTTTTACGCTCATTGTGCATATAATACGCTTAGCCATAATTCTGTGTAAGGAATTTGGCTAGGAGTTATTTGTTTTTGAAGAGATTTTTATTTGGTGGAAAGAGTGCTTGTGCCGTTAATTGTGCGCAAGCACTTTTTCATTTTCTCTTAGACAAGAAATACCGCCGGAACAGCTCCTTGAATTCTTTGACGGTGTAGTTTGTGCCGAACCGGCGATTGATGAGGCCGCACGTGAGGCCAAAATTCCAGCCGTATTTGTGGACCAGGCGGTACATGACGCTATAGATTTCTGTTTGTATGCGTGTCCCCTCCCCAAAACGAAATACCTTCAATTCCGACCGGGCGCACAGCACCCGGGCGGTTGTGATTATTTCGCCTTTTCGAGGCGCACGGTTTTGGTGGTGCCGAGAGCCGATGCCTCGTAGCTGATCTCACCTTTTTCATATGTGAACGTCTTGGTATCAGCGCTGGACGCCAACAGGGCAGAGCCGGTTTTCTCTTTATCGTTCGCAGATTCCCATGTATAGGGTTCATCGGCCGTTTCCGGAGCAACGAATGTTCCAGCCCAATATAGGGACTTGGACTCGCTGTCTGTGTTGACCCAGTAGATTTCGATCGTGTCGCCGCTGATGGTGGCCGCCTGGTAGCTTTCCTTCGAGTCCGAGTTTGACTGCACCCATTCACCCGTAAGATCTTGGGGAGTGGCGGCTTCAGGCGTCTTTGTGTCGCCACCGTTCTGGCTGCCGCACGCCGTCAGGCACAAGACCAGAAGCATGGTTGCGATGATGGACAATAGGCGGCTTTTTGCGAATGTTTTTTTCATAGACATTCTTCCTCTCATTATTCTCGCCAACAGGCGGATTACGACAATTCTATCATTTTATGGCCGGAATGTCTATTCTTTCTTCTCTGTACGATAAAAAGGACTGTGCTACACTGACGCCGCTGCGCATAATAAGCGCGGAGGCGATGAAAGGTGAACTATCAAGACTACAAGGACGCGCGCGATGCATCGTGGCACATCCTAATCGACTGCAAGGTGACGGAGCTGCCGGTCAGGGTCAGCGGCGTGTGCCGTGCGATGGGCGTGTCCGTGCGGCGGTATACACCAGCAGAGCGGGACAGCAACGACGGCATGTCCACCGTCATCGGAGGCGCGCCGACGATCATGGTGTCCAGCCTGACAATTCCCGCGCGGCAGCGCTTTACCTGCGCACACGAACTGGGGCATATCATCCTCGGCCATGTCGGCCGGTATGACCA
>CAVEDI010000295.1:0-2134 GCA_963614405.1 Oscillospiraceae bacterium
GGGGGGCGCATGCTGGTCGCAGAGCCGATGGCCGTTGAGCCGGGATGCGATATCGTGCGCCGCGCCCGTGAGCTTGCGGCTGCCGGGGAAGTGACAGCTTTGGTAGACGCGGCTGCCCTGGGTTTTGCCGACAGCGATAGTGAGCGGATCCTGACGGGCTCACGTGGCGAGATCCCTGCAGAGGCGCGATTGGCGCGCCTGTGGGTGGACGGTCCCGCACCGGGAGACGTGATGTGCCCGTTAGGAATGAGTGGCCGAAGCAAGAAGGTATCCGACTTGCTAGGCGAGGCTCGCATTCCCGTTTCCGAGCGCGCCGGCGTGCCCGTGGTGAGGACGGCGCCGGGAGGTGCCGTGGTGTGGGTCGCCGGAGTTCGCGCGGACGAACGTTTTAAATGCACGGCGGCGACGCGTGTGGCTTATCTGCTTCGCGTGGTTGACGCGGATTAGCCCCTCGCACCAGCTGTTCTGTGCGGCGTTGACGGTATTCCCGCGCTGATGGTGCGCGGGCTGGAAAATATACCCCGTGCGCTGCTAGAATGTGTAGTTCGCGTCCATACGGCGGTGTGTGGGCGATTAAGCACAAGAAAGGGTTGTCATGGCTTCTCAACATCCGGATATCGAGAAGGTTCTGTTTACGCAGGAGGATATCGACGGCATCGTTTCTCGCCTGGGCGAGGAGATCACTCGCGACTACGCGGGTAAGGATCTGGTGCTGATCGCGGTTCTGCGCGGTGCCGTTGTCTTTATGGGCGACCTGATGCGCAAGATTGAGCTACCGACCAACATCGATTTCATGGCTGTTTCGAGCTATGGCGACGGTGTGAAGTCTTCGGGCATCGTGCGTATCATTAAGGATCTGGATATCGACATCCGTGGTCGCGACGTGCTGATCGTCGAGGACATTCTGGACTCGGGCCTGACCCTCAAGTACCTGATGAAGAACCTCGAGAGCCGCAAGCCCGCTTCGCTGGAGGTCGCTGCCTTCCTGTGGAAGGACGTTGAGGACCGCACCTCGGCCATCACGCCCAAGTATGTTGGAACCCATTGCCCCGATGCCTTTGTGGTGGGCTACGGCCTCGACTATGCCGAGCGCTATCGTAACCTTCCGTATCTGGGCATTTTGAAACCGGAGGTTTATTCGTAAGATGCCCGACGACCATAACGATAACAATTCCCAGACTCCCCGGGAGCCTAAGATCCCGGGGATGCCCGGAGGCAAGAAGCCCACGCGTACGGGCTGGCTGTATTTTATTTTGGCTTGCGCGCTTCTGGGCTACGCCTTCTTTAACATGGGCTCCGGCTTTGCCAATTCCAGCAATACCGTTAAGCTCGCGACGAGCGAGATGGTGAGCGCCATCAAGCAGGATCGCGTCGAAGATCTGACCTATACGGTTCAAGACGGAAGCGTGACGGGTCATTACTGGAAGACGAAGAAGGACAAGGGCGATACGAGCGAGCTCAAGAGCTTCTCCTCGACCTATGTCGGCTCCGATTCGCTTGCCGAGCTCATGGCGGAGCACCCCGATACCAAGTACATCGTCAACACCAACGATCCCGATTTTTGGGGCGACTTGGCGATGAGTGCGCTTCCGACGATCGCCCTTATCGCCATCATGTTCTACTTTATGCGCCAGATGATGGGCGCCAACAACAGGAACATGCAGTTTGGCAAGACCAACGCCAAGACCAACGAGGCCACACGCCCCAAGGTCAAGTTTGAAGACGTTGCCGGCGTGGACGAGGCAGTTGAGGAGCTCGAGGAGATCCGTGACTTTTTGAGCGATCCGGATCGCTATCGCAAGCTGGGCGCCAAGATCCCGCGCGGCGTGTTGCTGGTGGGCCCTCCGGGCACCGGCAAAACGCTGCTGGCCAAGGCCGTTGCGGGCGAGGCGGGCGTGCCGTTCTTTAGTATCTCGGGTTCCGACTTTGTCGAGATGTTCGTGGGTGTCGGCGCCAGCCGTGTGCGTGACCTCTTTAAGGAGGCCAAGTCCCAAGCCCCGTCGATTATCTTCATCGATGAGATCGATGCCGTGGGACGTCAGCGCGGAGCTGGCTTGGGCGGCGGTCACGACGAGCGCGAGCAGACGCTCAACCAGCTGCTGGTCGAGATGGACGGTTTTGAGGAGAGCGAGTC
>CAVEDI010000296.1:0-2123 GCA_963614405.1 Oscillospiraceae bacterium
CTTGGATTCTTTTAATCAGAGGGCCAGGGATTCGAGTTCCCTCGAGCGCACCAAAGAAAAAGCCATGATTCATCGTTCAAAAGACGGTTTGAATCGTGGCTTTTCTTTTTGCTTTATTGAACTTTTCTGGCCGGATTTTGCGACATTTTTGCGACAGATACAAAAATGTGAGAGCAAGAGCCGTGGACAATGAACGAACCATCAAATAAAATCAGGCCGGTGAAAAGTGAAATTTGGAACAAAAATTGTGATGGAACACGGTGGCCTTATGGTGGTCAGTGCTCCTTTTTTTGGTAGTCTGGGATTTTAGACAGTTCATTAGCATGACGGAGGACTGCAGTTTGACCTGTAGCGTTCATCTTTTTCAAAATATGACCAATCTCTTGTACGATTTTTTCTTGCTGAGACCAGTCTTCTTTGTCATTAAAATCTATACGGTTGTTATCTAGTCCAAGTTCCGCACGTAATTGCTCTTTAGAAACATGGTTTTTGGGAGCGATTTCATCCAAAGCGTCCAAAGTCCATTTCCTTTTACATGTGGATGTTACAAATCCACCGCAGAACTCAGCATCTTCTTTCTTGACCTGTAAAATTTCCAGTAGCTCCTGTATGGCATTTTGTATCCTATTTGCTGTAGACCCAAACTGTTCGATATAGGACAGTCTCTCGTTTCCATCCATTAAATCGAGAGGGTCTATGTCCAGGGCCTCGGCTATCCGTTCAAGGGTCTCTGTTTTTGGATTTCTTGTGCCATTTTCCCACTGCGCAACATTGACGTGGGTGATTCCAAGAGCCTTCGCAAGATCTCCCTGGGTCCAGTTCTTTCTCTTTCTTGCTTGCCGGATTAACTCCCCATTACTCATCGTTGTTTCTCCCTCTGAAGATAAAACTAAATGTAAAACGGTATGATTCTGATATTTGCTTACATTTTTAAGGCCAAAACCATACCAGAAAATCTTTTTTAATTTAATGAAATTGAAACTTGACGACAAAACAGGCCTGTGCTACAATGATATCGAAGGAAGCAATCTGGTCGGACAGCTGCGGTCTCAATCACCGCTGTTCGGCTCCCGATGCATACCTTTAATAAAACGGGAGGTTCAAAACCATGACGAACACAATCGAGTACCCCATCCACTACCCCACCATGGCTACGGTGAAAGAAGCCGCAGCTCGGTTTGGGGTTTCACCCGCTTACGTCCGCAAACTTTGCCGGATGGGTAAAATTCGCTATACCATTATATCATCGCGCAAGTGGCTGGTCAACGTGGACACGCTGGCAGAGTACTTTACGCAGGGTGATCCGGTCGAACAGGAACCGCAGGTCGTCAACGGGCGCTCGGCACGTTCCTTAATGACGGCTTCGATCAGGTCGCGGCCCACGCTCTTGACAGCGTTCAGGCCAAAGCGGATCCGCTCGCCGTCCGCCGTGAAGCCGCCGCGCGACACGTTGATGTCAGGCTGCTGGACCTTTATCCCCAAGCGCTGGCACTCCGTCGTGTACTCAATGACCTTGGATGTGTTGTCGAGCACGCTCGTCAGCAGCGCCGCCATGAACTCATGCGGGTAGTGGCATTTCAAATACGCAGTCTGGAACGCCACGTAGGCGTAGCAGGCGGCGTGGGATTTGTTGAACGCATACGACGCAAAGCTGATCATATCGTCGTAAATTTCGTTGGCGATATTTTCCGGCACGCCGTTGGCAACACAGCCCGCGCACTCCTTGCCCGGCTCCTTGCAGCCATGGACGAAGTGCTCACGCTCCGCCTCCATGACCTTGAGCTTCTTTTTACTCATGGCGCGGCGGACGTTATCAGCCTGGCCGAAGCTGAAGCCGGCCAGCTCGCGGCAGATCTGCATGACCTGCTCCTGATAGATGACAACGCCGTTCGTGACATCGACGATGTGCGCCATCTGCGGCGTCTTATAGGTCACATGGGACGGGTCCTTGCGGTTGCGCAGATAGGTCGGAATAGAGTCCATCGGGCCGGGGCGGTAGAGCGAGATCAGCGCGATAATGTCCTCGAGATTTTTCGGGCGCATGCCGACAAGCACCTGCGTCATACCCGTGGATTCAAGCTGGAAGATACCCTCGGTCTCGCCCTTTGCCAGCATCGCGTAGG
>CAVEDI010000297.1:0-2110 GCA_963614405.1 Oscillospiraceae bacterium
TCCAAACGCAGCAGCCCGGCTACCACGGTAGCCGGGCTTTTTTGTATCCATCGCATGGGCTCGAACCCGAGAGGGAGCGAGCTTCCTGGGTCGTGGCTGTGGCGTTGTTTGTCGCGAACGTCAGCTTTGGGCGTATCATCGTGGGCATCTCGCAAAACCTCGTTGCAAGGGAGACTTATCCCATGGCTACAGAAAAGTCCTCTTCGCGCTCATGGATGTCCGATGCCGCGATCTATCAGATCTACCCGCGCTCGTTTAAGGATTCGACTGGTTCGGGTCTGGGCGATATCGCGGGCATTACCCAGAAGATGGACTATCTTGAGCGGCTGGGTATCGAGGCCATCTGGCTGAGCCCGTTTTACCCATCGCCTCTTGTCGATGGTGGCTATGATGTGGCGGACTACTGCGATGTCGATCCACGTCTCGGCTCGCTTGACGACTTCGATGATATGATCGCTGCGGCTCACGCGCGCGGCATCAAGGTCATCGTCGACATCGTGCCCAACCATTCATCCAGCCAGCACCCCTGGTTCAAAGCCGCTCTTGCCGCCGGCCCCGGATCGCCCGAGCGCGCCCGTTATATCTTCCGCGATGGTCGCGGCGAGCATGGCGAGCTGCCTCCCACCAATTGGAATGCCAACTTTGGCGGCCCCGCATGGACGCGTGTTGCGGACGGTCAGTGGTATCTGCACATGTTTACGCCCGAGCAGCCGGACTTTGACTGGTCATGCCCTGAGGTTCACGCGCTCTTTTGCGACGTCCTGGCGTTTTGGAGCGATCGAGGCGTCGACGGCTTTCGCATTGATGTGGCGCAGGGTCTCGCCAAGGATCTCGACCGCGATGACCTCGACCGGTGGCATCTCGCCGAGGGCGATGACATGGTTGACGACGGCACCCATCCGCTGTGGGACCGCAACGAGGTCCACGAGATCTATCGAGAGTGGCGCCGCGTGTTCGACCGCTATAATCCGCCACGCAGCGCCGTTGCCGAGGCGTGGGTGCTGCCCGAGCGCCAGTATCTCTACGCGCGTCCCAGCGAGCTTGGCCAGACATTCAACTTTGAGTTTGCCAAGGCCGCTTGGACCTATGATGACATGCACACTGCAATCGAGAAGGGCTTGAAGGCAGCCGTCGAATCCGATTCCGCCTCGACTTGGGTACTCTCCAACCATGACGTGCCGCGCGTGGCGACACGCTATGCCCTGCCGCAAATCAAGGCGACGCGCTACCACCAGATTGCGCTCGACTGGCTCTTACGTGACGGGTCGTCTTATGACGAGGATCGTGAACTCGGCGAGCGCCGCGCGCGGGCGGCCATTTTGCTTGAACTGGCGCTTCCGGGCTCGGCATACGTGTATCAGGGTGAGGAGCTCGGCCTTTTTGAGGTGGCTGATATCCCGTGGGCTGCACTCGAAGACCCTACTGCGACCAATACGCACGGACCGAAGCGTGAGAAGGGGCGCGACGGCTGTCGTGTGCCCCTGCCGTGGGTGGCGGCGGACGATCCCGCGCATGGCGGATCGTTTGGGTTTTCGCCGGCAGACGCCGATGCAGCGCCCCATCTGCCGCAGCCTGCATGGTTTTCCGATTATGCTGCCGATAAGGAAGAAGCGGACCCGACATCGATGCTTGCGCTCTATCGTGACGCCCTCTGGCTGCGGCGCAAGCTGCGCGGGTGCGCCAACGATCTTGCGTGGCTCGATCTTGACGGGCGCACCGGTCTTGCGGATGGTGCCGAGGGCGCTGAGGGCGGCGTCATCGCCTATCGCCGCGATAACGGCTGGGCGTGTGTGACGAACTTCGGTGCAGCACCCGTGGAGCTGCCGGCGGGCAGGGTCCTGCTCACCTCATCACCGCTTGCAGACGGCAGGCTCGCGCAGGACAGCTCTGCCTGGATCATGCTCGGTGAGATGTAGGGGCCTCTTGCGGCGAGTTTGCGTTTGCCTACACCTTCCGTGGTGGCTGATGTCTTCGCGAGGTTCGCGAGGGCGTTGCAAAACTTTTCAAAAAAAGTTCTTGCATAGGATGCGGGCATCACGTAAGATTAATCCCCGTAAGCGGACATGGCTCAGTTGGTAGAGCACAACCTTGCCAAGGTTGGGGTCGCGGG
>CAVEDI010000298.1:0-2069 GCA_963614405.1 Oscillospiraceae bacterium
CTTGAACTGAGAAGGGGGAGGCCTCGCGGCCTCCCCCTTTTTTGCGTTTACGGGCAACATTCCTTATGCAATTAAATCAATTTAATCATCCACCGTTGAATATAGACGTTCACCGTTCTGTGGCCGGTTCTCTGTTCTCAATGGACTAATATTTGCTTTAGCGCGCTGATGCGCTTGTCCTGTTTTACACGGGTTGTTTTATTGATTGTGACGGAAGGACTCACATGGCAGATGTTCATGAGCTGCTTGATACTTGGATTGTCAATGTCAAGGACGAGGAGCTCCTCGCTGAGCTTAACACGATGAAGGAGCAGGGTGATGAGGACGCCATCACCGACGCTTTCTTCCAGGATCTCGCCTTCGGTACTGCCGGCCTTCGCGGCACTATCGGTGCGGGCACTAACCGTATGAATATCTATACGGTCGGTCGTGCGACCCAGGGATTCGCTGACTACCTCAATGCGACCTTCGAGCATCCGACGGTCGCCATCGCTCGCGATAGCCGCAATAAAGGTGAGCTGTTCGTTAAGACGACGGCTGCCATTCTTGCAGCAAACGGCGTGACTGCCCTCGTGTATCCCAAGATTTCTCCCGTGCCGACGCTTTCCTGGGCCGTCCGCGACCTTAAGTGCTCCGGTGGAATTTGCATGACCGCTAGTCATAATCCAGCGCCTTATAACGGCTATAAGGCCTATGGCCCCGACGGCTGCCAGATTACCAGCGAGGCTGCCGATGCAATTTCTAAGGCTATCGCCGAGACCGATACGTTTACCGGCGTGAAGTCCATGGACTTCGATGAGGCTCTTGAGCAGGGTCTGGTCAAATGGATCGATGACTCGTGCCTCGAGCGTTATTATGACGCCGTTCTCGCCCGCGGCGTGACCAACCTTTCTGCCGAGGAGATCGCTGGCGCTCCGCTTAAGCTCGTCTACACTCCGCTCAACGGCACCGGCCTCATTCCCGTCACGACGGTGCTCGAGCGCGCTGGCATCACCGATGTCACGGTTGTTCCCGAGCAGAAGGAGCCTAACGGCGATTTCCCGACCTGCCCGTATCCTAACCCCGAGATTCGCCAGGCCATGCAGAAGGGCATTGACCTGTGCGAGCAGGTTCACCCTGATCTGCTGCTTGCAACCGATCCTGACGCCGATCGCGTTGGCGTTGCCGTTAAGAATAGCGATGACTATCTGCTGCTGACCGGCAATGAGATGGGCGTTCTGCTGCTCGACTATATCTGCAAGACCCGCGCTGCTCGCGGTGAGGACCTCACTAAGAAGGTTGCTGTCACTACTATCGTTTCTTCCGCCATGGTTGACGCTCTGGCCGACGAGTACGGTTTTGAGCTCCGTCGCTGCCTGACGGGCTTCAAGTACATCGGCGACATCATTACTTCTCTTTCCGATGCTGGCGAGGTCGATCGCTTTATCTTCGGTTTTGAGGAGAGCTACGGCTATCTGGCCGGCGACCACGTGCGCGACAAGGACGCCGTGAGCACTTCGCTTTTGATTTGCCAGATGGCGCAGTATTACAAGCTCCAGGGAAAGAACCTTGCCGACGCGATGCACGAGCTGTACGAGAAGTATGGCTACTATCACAACAAGACGATTTCGCTGAGCTATCCGGGTGCTGAGGGTGCGGCAAAGATGGCCGGCATCATGGCCGGTCTGCGCGAGAACCCGCCCGCGGAGCTCGCCGGTTCCAAGATTGAGGCCGTCGTTGATTACAACACCTGCGTGAACGGCCTGCCGAAGGCTAATGTTATTGAGTTCGATCTTGAGGGTGGCAACAAGGGTATTGTTCGTCCTTCCGGCACCGAGCCCAAGATTAAGCTGTACATCTTCGCTAAGGGCGCGGATGCCGCCGAGGCAGATGCAGCACTTGACGCGATCGAGGAGTCCGGTCGCAAGCTGCTGGCATAAGGTATTTAAGAGTTTATTGCTATAGATGGGCGAAAGAGGGGATCTCGGATGCGAGGTCCCCTCCTGTTTTTAACCAGCCAGCCGAGACTACTTATATGTGTAGGAAATGTGTACGCCCAGATTCCCGCCCCCGGGGCCCCTCCGGTCTGG
>CAVEDI010000299.1:0-2056 GCA_963614405.1 Oscillospiraceae bacterium
CATGTGGAACCGGAGCATGTGCCGTAGCTGTCTCCAGTATATTAAATAACTTGACAGATACACAAGTTACGGTAAAATTATTAGGTGGAGACTTGCAGATCGAATGGGACAGAGAAAAGGATCGTGTATTTATGACAGGACCTGCAACAGTTGTATTCGACGGCGTGATAGACATTACAGAGATAAAGGAGTAAGAAGATGTTTAAAGTAAACCAGGATTATTTGAAGTTACCAGGAAGCTATCTGTTCTCAACAGTAGCAAGAAAACAGCGTGAATATCAGGCAGCACATCCGGAAGCCGAGATCATTAAGCTGAGTATCGGCGATGTAACACAGCCTCTGGCACCTGCAATTGTTGAGGCTCTTCACGGGGCAGTTGATGAGATGGCACATGCAGAGACATTTCATGGATATGCACCGGATCTTGGATATGAGTTCTTAAGAAGCGCAATGGCGAAGAATGATTATCAGGGTGCGCGTGGCACGCATTTCGCATTGTTCCCGGCTTCCGCGGTTGCCAAGTCGACACCGCAATGGGTGATGAGCACCGAACTGGTGGAGACAAGCCGGCTGTGGGCGCGGTATTCCGCGCAGATTGATCCCGCATGGGCGGAGCCGCTCGCCGGAGCACTCACCCGTACCACGTACGCGGATCCGCACTGGTCCGGTTCGCGCGGCTCGGCCGTGGCGAGCGCGAAGGTGCTCCTGTACGGCCTGCCGATCGTGCAGGACCGCACCGTGCAGTGGGGGCGCATCAATCCGCTTGAGGCGCGCGATTTCCTCATCCGGCAGGGTCTGGTGGAGGGCGACATCCGGCAACGGTTCTCCTATGATGATTTCGTCACCAGGAACCGGGACATCCTCGAGGATGCAGCCGATGATGCGAGCCGCACCCGCCAGGTGGCGCAGACCGTCGGTGACGAGGATCTGTTCGACTTCTACAACGCCATCATCCCCAACACCGTCACCAGCGTGGCCGATTTGGCGAAATGGTGGAAGACGAAGCACGACGAGCAGCCCGATCTGCTGGATTTCGATCCGGACAAGGTGGAGCGTCTCGCCGGCTCCGATTCGGTGTCCCTGGACGACTATCCCGACCATTGGCATACGCTCGGCACCGACGGCTCCCCCATCGATCTAAGGTTGAGCTACATCTACGACCCGCACGACCCAAACGACGGCGTCACCGTGCATGTGCCGTTGAAAGCATTGTCTCGACTGACTCCGGAACAGTTCTCGTGGAATGTGCCGGGATTGTTGGACGAGCTGATCGTCGGCATGATCAAGTCGCTGCCGAAAACGTTGCGCGTGCAGTTCGTGCCCGCTCCGGACACGGCACGCAAAATCCGCGCCTGGATCGACAAACGCTATCCCGACCTGCCGGGCTCCGGCAGCCAGCAAAAGCCTGACATCGCCCCCGAAAACGAGGATGGCATGGCCGCATGGCCCGACCTGCCGCACGTGTTCACGCAGGCGGCCATCAGTATCGTCGGCGCGCAAATCCACCCGGAAGTCCTCACCGGCGAACTATGGAACAAGCTCGCGCCATACCTGCGCATGACCTTCGCCGTGGAACAGCAGCTGCCGCCCAACCGCAAGAACCAGCACGGCCGACGACACGCGCGAGGACCCGTCAAAACGCTCGGCACCGGCAAATCACTCGTCGAACTGCAACGCAGATTCGCCGAACAAGCCAAAGCCTCCGCACGCCACATGGTCGAAAAACAAGCCCGAAACGCAGGAGACCAAGGCAAGTTCGTCGAACAAGCCAACCTGCTCAACAAAGCGGGAGCGACCACCGAAGCACGCGCCACCATGCTCTGGCAAGGCGCGCTCGACACGCTGCGCCTGCCCGGTGAACGCATCTCCTCACGCTGGCTCGGCACGGAAGCGCTCATGCTCGCCTCTGCCCCCTACAAGTCCACGAAGGAGCTCACCGAAGACCTGCAGCTGGCAGCCGTCAAACGGCTCCTGCCCAACATCGACCAGCTGCCCGACGACGAAGCGCTCGCCGACGCAGTGCTCGATGTGCGCGAAGTGTACGAGGACACCGTGT
>CAVEDI010000300.1:0-2035 GCA_963614405.1 Oscillospiraceae bacterium
CAGTTGTTGCCGGGGAACACGGGGATGATCACGCGCGGGCGGGCGATCTTGGCGCCGCCGTACACGTGGATATCCTTGGCGCGGAAGTCGATGGTCTCGACCTCGGGGGTCTCGCCGGCGCTGCGGTAGGCGAAGACGCCCTCGATGCCGCTCTCCCAGGCCTCCTGGAGCTCGGCGAGCTCGATGACCTCGGAGCCGGTGTCGATGACATAGCCCTCGACGGTGGTGCCCAGGGGCTCGACGACAACGCCGTCGGCGACCTCGGGCAGCTCGGCGTCCTCGGCGAGCTCGACGATAAAACTGCCGTAGAGCGGGGTGAAGAGGCTCTCCACGTCTACATCCTCGGCAAGCTCGATACCGATCTGGTTACCGACGCACATCTTAAAGAGGCTCTCGGCGCCGCAGCCGTAGCCGGGCGTGGATATGGCCAGGGCGTTGCCGGTAGCAGTGAGCGCCTCGACGGCGTCAAACGCGGCGAGCAACTGCTGGGCGTCGGGACGGTAGTCCTCGCCATAGGTGGCGGGGGCGATGCGGACGACGCGGTGCGTGAGGCCCTTGAACTCGGGCGAGACGGCGCGGGCGGCCTTGCCCACGGCGACGGCGAAGCTGATCAGGGTCGGCGGAACGTTGAGCTCGCCGGTCTCGTCCTCAAACGAACCGCTCATGGAGTCCTTGCCGCCGATGGCGCCGGCACCCAGGTCGACTTGGGCCATGAGGGCGCCCAGGACGGCTGCCGTGGGCTTGCCCCAGCGCTCGGCCTCGGTGCGCAGACGCTCGAAGTACTCCTGGAAGGAGAGATAGGCGCGCTTGTGCTCAAAGCCGGCAGCCACGAGCTTGGCGATGGACTCGACCACGGACAGGTAGGCGCCCGCAAACTGGTCGGCCTCCATCAGATAGGGGTTGAAGCCCCATGCCATGGCACTCGCCGTGGTGGTCTCGCCGCCCACGGGGAACTTGGCGACCATGGCCGAGCTGGGGGTGAGCTGCGTCTTGCCGCCAAAGGGCATGAGCACGGTCGCGGCGCCGATGGTGGAGTCGAAGCGCTCGGAAAGGCCCTTGTTGGAAGCGACGTTGAGGTCGGTGACGAGCGAGGTCATGCGCTCGGCGAGCGTGGTGCCGGCCCAGCTGGGCTGCCACACGCTACGGGCGCACACGTGGGCGACCTGGTGCTTGGGTGCGCCGTTGGAGTTGAGGAACTCGCGGGACAGATCGACGATGGCGACGCCGTTCCATGCCATGCGCATGCGCGGCTCGGCGGTAACCTCGGCGATAACGGTCGCCTCCAGGTTTTCCTCGGCGGCGTAGCCCATGAACTCCTCGACGTCACCGTCGGCGACGGCGCAAGCCATGCGCTCCTGGGACTCGGAGATAGCGAGCTCGGTGCCGTCCAGGCCGTCGTACTTCTTGGTCACGGTGTCCAGGTCCACGTACAGGCCGTCGGCAAGCTCGCCCACGGCGACTGAGACGCCGCCGGCGCCAAAGTCGTTGCAGCGCTTGATCAGACGGCAGGCGTCGCCGCGGCGGAACAGGCGCTGCAGCTTGCGCTCGACCGGGGCGTTGCCCTTCTGGACCTCGGCACCCGAGGTCTCGATGGACTCGGTGTTCTGGGTCTTGGAGGAGCCGGTGGCGCCACCGATGCCATCGCGGCCGGTGCGGCCGCCTAGCAGGATGATCTTGTCGGTGGGGGCGGGGCACTCGCGGCGCACGTGGTTTGCCGGGGTAGCGCCCACGACGGCGCCGACCTCCATGCGCTTGGCCACGTAGCCGGGGTGATAGAGTTCGTTGACCTGGCCGGTGGCAAGGCCGATCTGGTTGCCGTAGCTGGAGTAGCCGGCGGCGGCAGTGGTCACGAGCTTGCGCTGCGGCAGCTTGCCCTCGAGCGTCTCGGAAACCGGGACGGTGGGGTCGCCGGCGCCGGTGACGCGCATGGCCTGGTACACGTAGCTGCGGCCCGAGAGCGGGTCGCGGATGGCGCCGCCCACGCAGGTGGCGGCACCGCCGAAGGGCTCGATCTCGGTCGGGTGGTTGTGGGTCT
>CAVEDI010000301.1:0-2031 GCA_963614405.1 Oscillospiraceae bacterium
GTCCGTCCAGTCCATGGGGTTCTCCTTTCTGCGGGCGCAGCCCGCCGGGTCATTGGACAAGTTCTGCCGTGCAGAACATGGTGTAACTGTATCCTTGCATCCTTGCCAGTGCGTCAAGCGCTTGCCGGACTGCGCCGCCGCGCCGTATGTAGCGGCTGTCGTCGCCCCAGGTCAGAACATCCTCGGCTACTTCATCGGCCATTGGCAGGGCAATGCAGGTTTCTGCATCTTCCTCTCCGTTTGTCATGTGGTAGGTGATCAATACTTTCTTCATGGTAGTTCCTCCCTGTGCGGGTTGGGGTGGCGGGGCTGCGGGGAAAAGGGCGGGGATTCCGCCAGAAATCGTCTAGCACACTAGATGCTCACGGCAAAAAAATATCGCTCACGTTTTTGCCGAGTGCGTGTGCAATCTTAATCAGCGTGTCGGTGGTTGTAACCGTACACGCACCGCTTTCCAAGCCACTAATCGTTTGACGCGACACACCGGCCTTTTTTGCCAATTCTTCTTGCGACATCTTCAGCTCGGCGCGTGCGTCTTTGATTTTGTATGCCAACTGTATCACCTCCTCGCCTCTGTTTTTTACAGTCTAGCACGCTAGACAACGCCTGTCAAGTGTATTTTACAAAAAATCTTGCAATTCTGTCTAGCGCAGTGTATACTTTATTTGACAAGATAGGAGGTGCCGTATGATACTGGGCGAACTCATTAAGACTTACCGCACGGAGCATCACATGAGCATGGACGATTTTGCGAAGAAATGCGGTTTAAGCAAAGCATATATCTCGATTTTGGAGCGCAACATCAATCCCGTAAATGGAAAAAGCCCGATTCCGTCACTCGAAACCATCAAGAGTGTTTCGGGTGCAATGGGCGTTGATTTTAACGACGTGATCGCTCTCCTCGACGGAGATCAAGAAGTAAGCCTTACGCCTGCCGCCCCCATCCCTCCCGGCTTCCAGCCCATGCCGGAAATGTCCGCCGTGCCCCTGGTCGGCTCCATTGCCTGCGGTACCCCCATCCTGGCCGAGCAGAACATCGAGGCCCGCATCGGCGTACCGGCCCTCTGGCAGGCCGATTTCGCCCTGACCTGCCACGGCAACAGCATGGCAGCCATGATTCAGGACGGCGACATCGTCTGCATCCGTAAACAGCCGGAAGTCGAGAACGGCGAGATCGCTGCCGTCCGCATCGGCGAGGAGGCCACCCTCAAGCGCTTCTACCGCCAGGGCGACACCGTCATGCTCCAGGCCGAGAACCCCGCCTTCTCCCCGCTGGTCTACACCCGCGACCAGCTCAACGAGATCACCATCGAGGGCCGCGTAGTCGGCATCTGCCGCGGGATATGAAAGGAAGCAAGGTATGCAGATTTATACGATTATCGGCGGTGTGAACGGCGCAGGAAAATCCAGTCTGACCGGCTCGCTGCGGGCCGAGCGCACTGACCTTGGCATCGTCGTTGACCCGGATCAGCTGACAGCCCAGTGCGGCGGCGATGAGTACGAGGGCGGCAAACTGGCCGTGCAGCGCATCGAGACCGCCCTTGCTGATGGCGTGAATTTTACCCAGGAAACGACCCTCTCCGGCGGCTACCCCAAGCGGCTGTGCCGCCGTGCCAAGCAGGCCGGTTACTTTATACGCCTGTATTATGTGGGCCTGGACACTGCCGAGGAAAGCCTGCGCCGCATCAAAAACCGCGTCGAGCGCGGCGGCCATGACATCCCGGCCAAGGATGTACAGGCACGGTTTGCACACCGCTTTGCCGATGTGGCGAAGATTCTGCCCTATTGCGATGAGGCTAAATTTTTTGATAACGACAACGGCTTTGCGCTGGTAGCCGAATACCGTAACGGTCAACTGCTACAGGTAGGCAACAAATGCCCCGCCTGGCTGCACCAGATGATGCAGGAGATACAGTAACCCCTGCACTATTGGACAGCGTGCAGGGGTGTGGACTTTAATTCGTAAAGTCCGCTTCGGCGGTAAAAAAACGGCCAGATCGCCGCCGTCCGCATTGACAACGAGGCTACCCT